>PXSU01000118.1 GCA_003022745.1 Halobacteriales archaeon SW_9_67_25 | reverse complement strand
GTGGGCCGTGGCCCCTCCGCCGGGAGTGTCGGGCCGGGCTTTCGGGGAGGGGGCGAGACCAGCGTGACCGGCGCACCCGCCCGGGCGGCCGCCAGGGCGGCCATCGCCGCGGCGAGGCCGTCCCCGACCACGACCACGCCGGTCACGGTATCGGCCCCCGGGGTCCGGCTGGCCCGTCGTCGGTGGGCTCCCCGTTCCCGCCCTCGAAAGCGTCGAGGTCGATGTCGACCGTGCCGGACTCTCGCTCCGGACCCAGACCCAGCGTCCCCGCGTGCAGACGGTAGGTCCGTGCGGCCGCCGCGAGCTGGTCGCCCCACAGCGCGTGGCGCTGTCCCGCCCAGCGCCCGTCGAGAAACGGCGCGAGCGCCTCCTCGACCGCGCCGGGGTCGCGTGCCGGGTGGAGCTCCGCCGCCAGGCAGTGGGCACACTGTCCCCCCTGGCATTCGCCCATGCCCGCCCCCGTCCGGAGCCGGATGGCGTCGACGTCTGTCATTTTCTCGCCCGCGCGCTGGACTGCGCCGCGGATTTCGGCGCGGGTGACCGACTCGCAGGGACACACCACCGGGTTCGGGTCGACGCCGTGCTCGCGTGCGAGCGCCGCCCCCTCCCGCGTGACGTCCGGCAAGGGGTGTGTGGCGGTGAGACACTCGCGGGCGATGCCGAACTTCGCACACACCTGGTCGGCGACCCGCTCGGCCGCGAGCCGGTGGGTCGTGAGGGTGGCACCCGCGACCGTCGAGAGGCCCCACAGCCCGTCGCGGGCCTCGTGGTCGACGACCCGAAATCCCGGGTGAGCGTCCGCCGTCCGGCGGGGGACCGCCCGCCGCGCCGGCCATCCCCGCAGGACCCGCGCCGTCCCGACTGCCGGCACCAGCGCCGCTGCCGCGTCGAGCAGGTCGTCGACTGCCCCGGGGCTGACGCCACCAGCGTCGCTGCCGTCGACGCCACCACCCGGTTCCGCGGGGTCGTGTGGCGACCCCGTCACCACGCACCGCCCGTCGACGGGGACAACCCGTGGCCCCCCCGGCCGGGTCAGGACCCGTTCTGTCGGCCGTTCGTTCGCGACGAGGGCCGGCCGCGTCTCTGTCCTAACGGGTCGGCCGAGGTCGGCCAGTGTGGCGATTCGGCCGGCGCGCGGGCCGCTGGCGTCGACCACGTAGTCGAACCGCTGCATGTCGCCCCGGGCGACTCCCCGGTCGCGGAGCGTGGCGTGTGTCAGGGCGCCGTCGTCGACGAACACGCCCGAAATCTCCGTCCGGGTCTCGACGGTCGCGCCGTACGTCTTCGCGTCCTCGACCGTCGCCACCGCCAGCCGGAGCGGATCGATCCGGGCGTCCGGAACGGCGAGGGCGCCCCCGGTTTCGGGGCCGATGCCCGGCTCGCGTTCCCGGACCGTTGGGCCGTCGAGGGGCTCGACGGGCACGTCTGCGGACAGGCACCCCTCGCGGACGTCGTCGAGCGTCGCGTCGCTGTCCGGTGCCAGCACCAGTCCGCCGGTGTCCTCGACAGAGTGGCCGGCAATCTCGCGCAGCGTGCGGTTCTCGGCGTACACGCTGGCCGCCCGCTCCGGGTCCCTGGCGGCGAGGCGCGCACCGCTGTCGAGTAGTGCCCCGCCGGGTGCGTCCGCGAGCGTGCCGCGAGCGACGAGCGTCACTTCCAGCCCGCGCAGCGCGAGGTCGCGGGCGAGTCCCGCAGCCGTCGGGGTTCCACCGACGACCAGTACGTGTGGCGTGTACCCCATCAGGGCTCCTCGACGCTCGGGTCCGCGTAGACGACGCCCCGCTCGCCGTCGAGGGACACCTCGGTCCCGTCCGCGACGGCGTCCTCGATGTGTGCGTCACAGACCATCGGCACGTCGAGTTCGCGTGCGACGAGTGCCGGGTAGCCCGTGACTCCCTGGTGTGCGTCGACGATGCCTGCGACCGTGTCGATGTCGCCGTCGAACTCGCCCTCGAACGTGCTGGGCACGTACAGCACGACGCCGTCGGGCAGCCCCGAGAGATCGCCGTCCCCGATGCGGTACAGCGGGCCGGTGACGTGGCCGTCGACGACCGACCGGCCCGCAGTCAGTCGCTCGGCCGCGACGTGGACCTTGAGCATGTTGGCCGTGTCCAGTCCCTCCAGTTCGGTCATCATTCCCGAGAGGACGACCACGGTGTCCCCGCTCTCGGCGACACCGGTGTCGATGGCCGACTGGACGGCGTTCTGGATGATGGCGTCTGCGCTGTCGTAGCGGCCGACGCGCTGTGCGGTGATGCCCCAGGTGAGCGCGAGTTCCCGGCGGACCCGCTCGCTGGTCGTCGCGGCCACGACCGGGATGTGCGGGCGGTACTTGGCGGCCTTCCGGGCAGTGTATCCGGATTCGCTGGCGGCCACGACCGCGGTCGCGTCGACGTCTCTGGCGAGAAACCGGGCCGACCGCGCCAGGGCGTCCGTCCGGGTGTCGTCGGCCGCCGGCACCCGCCGCTCCAGTACCTCGCTGTACTCGTCGCTGGCCTCGATGTAGCGGATGATGCGGTCCATCGTCTCGACGACCGTCTGTGGGTGGTCCCCGACCGCCGTCTCCCCGGAGAGCATCACCGCGTCGGTGCCATCGAGGATGGCGTTGGCGACGTCGGAGGTCTCCGCCCGGGTCGGCCGACGCTGGTGGATCATCGAGTCCAGCATCTCAGTCGCCGTGATGACCGGCACGCCCGCCCGGTGACACGTCCGGATGATGCGTTTCTGGATGATCGGGATGTCCTCGAGGGGACACTCGACACCCAGGTCACCCCTGGCGACCATCACGCCGTCGGCCGCGTCGACGATGTCAGCGAGGTTCGCCACGGCGTCGGCGCGCTCGATTTTCGCGATCACCGGGATGTCGGCCCCCCGGTCCTGGAGTTCGGTGTCGATCTCGAAGATATCTCCGCCGTCACGGACGAAACTCGCGGCCACGAAGTCGACGCCCATCTCGGCCGCCAGGTCCAGTTCCGCACGGTCGGTGTCGGTGACCGCCGGCAGTTCGAGGTCGACACCCGGGACGTTGACGCCGGCCCGGCTGCCGAGTTTCCCCCCGACCTCGATGGTCCCGGTCACCACCTCGCCGTCGACGCCGGTGACGGTCGCCTCCAGCCGGCCGTCGTCGAGCAGGACCGCGTCTCCCGGACCCGCCCCCTCGATCGACCGCGAGAGGCCCACGCGCCGGGCGTCGACGTGGGTTCCGGGTGCGAACTCGACCGTATCGCCCGCCTCGAGTACGACGGGCGTGTCGGTGTCTGCGGTGCGCACCTCCGGCCCCGGCAGGTCGTGCATGACCGCCAGCGGCTCCTCGGTCTCGCCGTCGACGTCCCGGAGTGTCTCGATCAGCGACCGCCGCTGCTCCCGGTTCCCGTGGCTGGCGTTCAGGCGCGCGACCGACATACCCGCTTCGGCGAGGCCGGCAATCGTCGCTCTGTCCTCGGAGGCCGGGCCGAGCGTGCAGACGATCTTCGCACGCCTGCTCACCGCCCCGCACCCCCTGTCCTGCATGTCATGTCTCGGACCTACTGCGGGGGGACCCAAGAAGGTTAGCGTGGGAAGGTTTATGTGGCCGAACCCTCCCTACTGCATAGATGGACGCGAACGAGCCGGGGCTGGGGACCAACCGGCCCGCGAGCGAGCGTCTCGAACCACCCGACTCATTCGTCGCGCAGGCGAACGTCGCGGACCCGGCCGTCTACGCGGCGTTCGAGGAGAACTGGCCCGGGGCCTGGGAGCGCGCGGGGGACCTGCTCGAGTGGGACCGTCCCCACGAGCGCGTTCTCGGCGCGGAGGACGGATTCAGGTGGTTCCAGGGCGGCCGGCTCAACGCCTGCTACAACTGCGTGGACAGACACCTCGCGGACCGCAAGAACCAGGTAGCGCTCGCCTGGGAGGGCCGGAACGGTGAGTCGCGCACCTACACCTACCTCGAGCTGTACCACGAGGTGAACGAGTTCGCGGCTGCGCTCCGAGAACTCGGCGTCGAGGAGGGCGACGTCGTCACGATGTACATGCCGATGATCCCCGAGTTGCCGGTCGCGATGCTTTCGTGTGCCCGTATCGGCGCCGTCCACTCGGTGGTCTACGCGGGCTTTGCGGCCGACGCGCTCGCGACACGGATGAACGCCGCCGACTCGGCGTACCTGCTCACCTGTGACGGCTACTACCGTCGCGGGGACGCCGTCCTGTTGAAGAACAAGGCCGACACCGCGGCGGTCACCGTCGACGGGGACGTGACCTCGGTGGTCGTCGACCGGCTCGACGGGTACGACTGCTCGCTCGGGGCCGACGAACACGACTACGACGAACTCGTTTGCGCCCACGCCAGAGAGCGGGTCGATCCAGTTCGGCGCCGGGCAAGTGACGACCTCTTCATCATCTACACCTCGGGCACCACGGGCACTCCCAAGAAGGTGACCCACACCACCGGGGGGTACCTCTCCTACGTCGCCTGGACTGCCAGGGCAGTGCTGGACATCAGGCCCGAGGACACCTACTGGTGTTCGGCGGACGTCGGGTGGATTACCGGCCACTCCTACATCGTCTACGGCCCGCTGGCGCTTGGAACGACGACGGTGATGTACGAGGGGGCGCCGGACCACCCCGAGAAGACCAGGATCTGGGAGATCATCGAGCGCAACGCGGTCGACATCTTCTACACTGCGCCCACGGCGATCCGGGCGTTCATGAAGTGGGGCGCGGAGTATCCCGCCGACTACGACCTCTCCTCGCTACGCCTCCTGGGGACCGTCGGCGAGCCCATCAACCCCCGCGCCTGGGAGTGGTACCACGAGCACGTCGGCCGCGGCGAGTGCCCGGTCGTCGACACGTGGTGGCAGACCGAGACCGGCGGCATCCTCGTCTCGACGCTCCCCGCAGTCAGTGACATGAAGCCGGGAACAGCAGGACCGCCGCTGCCCGGGATCAGCGTCTCTGTCGTCGACGACCGGGGCGGCATCGAGGCCCGCGAGGGTGGCTATCTCGTCGTCGACCGCCCCTGGCCGGGGATGCCACAGGAACTCTGCGAGGGCCGGCGGTGGGCCAACCGGGGCGACGACAGGTCGCCGGCGGACCCGACCGCATGGACCTACCCGACCGAAGACGGCGCGTTCGTCGACAAGGACGGCTACGTCACCATCCTCGGCCGGGTCGACGACGTCATCAACGTCTCCGGGCACCGCTTTGGAACCATGGAGATCGAATCGGCCATCGTCGATGTCGAGGGCGTCGCCGAGGCCGCGGTCGTCAGCGGCGACCACGACGTCCACGGGAAGGCGATCTACGCCTACGTGAGCCCCGAAGACGGGCACGAGCGCCAGGACGCGCTCCGCGAGGGCATCGTGGCGGCCGTCAAGGAGTCCATCGGCCCCATTGCCCGGCCGGAGGCTATCGTCTTCACGCCGGAGATGCCGAAAACGCGGTCGGGGAAGATCATGCGCCGCCTGCTGGCGGATATCGCGAACGGCGAGGATCTGGGCGACCTGAGCGCACTCAGGAACCCCGAGGTCGTCGGCGAGATCGAGTCCACCGTCGAGGAGCGATGACCCCGAACGGATCGGGATTTCCCTTTCAATTTTTTTGGCGAAGGGAATGCGACCGCTGTCGGCCACCAGGCGCGCGAATATTCGCTATTGGGCCGTACTGTCCGGGAAAGAGCTATGTATGGCGTTTCGCATATACGAAACAGTTCGAAACATGAGCGAGACCACGGCCAGGGAGGGGGTCCGGCTCACCGAGCGCGAGTACGAGCACCTCAGGCAGTCGGCCGAGACCCACCGCGAGGAGTTGCTAGTGCGGCTGTGTGGCGAGGTGGGTCTGCGGGCGGCCGAGATACCGCGTCTCAGGCCCCGGGACGTCGCCAGCCAGGGCGACGAGGGGTCGACGCGATACTTCCTGACCGTCCGGGAGGGCGACGGCCAGCGGGAGGCGTACGTGCCCTCGCGCGTCGCTCAGGACTTCTGGCAGTACGTCAGGTCGAACGGGATCGAATCGGACGAACCCGTCGTCGACGTGACGCCACGGCGGGTCCAGATGCTCGTCGGCGAGGTGGCCGAGTGGGCCGCCGACCGGACCGGCCGGCCGTCGCTGTCCGCGGTGACCCCCTCGACGCTCCGGCGGTTCTTCGCCAGGCGCCTCCTGGTTGAGCACGGCGTCGACCCACGGGTCGTGACCGCCATCGGTGGGTGGGAGGGTGTCGACGGCCTCCTCCCGGACGCCGACGCCCCGTCCCGGGACGAGATTGCGGCGGCCTTCGAGCAGGTGGCCGACGCGGCGGATACCGCCGAGACCGGTCGGTTGCGGGGCGTTGTCGCGACGCTGGACGGCGTGGGCGAGGCGCTCTCGACCGCCGCCTCGCGCGAGGATATCGAGGAAGCGGTCTGCCGGGCACTCGTCGAGACGGACAGCTACGCCGCGGCCTGGGTGATGGAGGAAGAGCGTCGCCGGGACCGGGTCGTCGCCCGCGCCCACGCAGGTACAGACCCCGACCGGTTCGATGGCGCCAACGAAACGGGCGTCATCCGGGAGGCACTCCGGACGGGACGGGTGCTCGTCGCGCCGGACCGGCCCCGGCCGACGGCGACAGAGCGGGGGCTGCTCGCGGCCATCCCGCTTGTCCACGGCGAGACCACCTACGGGGCGCTCGTCGCCCGCGCGAGGGACCGGGGCGCGTTCGACGACCCCGAGCGAACCCTCCTGTCGGATCTGGGCCGGCGCGTCGGACTCACCATCACCGCCACCGAGCGCCGCCAGCTCCTGTTCGGTGACACCGTCGTGACGCTGACGTTCGGGTACGACGACGGCGTCCTCGTCGACCTCTCCTCGGCGCTGTCGTGTGCGCTCGAACTCGAAGGCATCGTCGCCGCGGACGCACACTCGCTGCTGTGCTTTGTCGCGGTCACGGGCGCCTCCGCCGAGCGCGCCCTCGAGTGGATCGGCGACGCGGATGGCCTCGGGGACGCCCGTCTGATCCGCAGTTACGAGGAGGGGGGTCTCCTCGAACTCGTCATCGAGGGCGAGTCGCCGACGCTCCCGCTGACCGAGCGTGGCGGGTCCATCCCGGCGATCAACGTCGAGGACGGCCGCGCCAGGCTGGTCGCCGAGGTGGCCCCCAACGTCGACGTTCGCGCGCTCGTCGAGTCGCTGCAACGCCGCTTCGACTCGGTCGAACTCCGGAGCAAACAGGAGGAGACGCCGACCGAGCAGACGCCCACCGGCTTCCGCGAGTCGATGGCCCAGCGGCTCACCGAGAAACAGGCCTCCGTGCTCCGGGCCGCCTACCACGCGGGGTACTTCGAGTGGCCCCGGGGGTCGACTGCCGAGGAACTCGCCGAGTCGATGGACGTCTCCTCGCCGACGCTGCACAACCACCTCCGGCGCGCCCAGCAGAAACTGCTCTCGGCGCTGTTCGACGAGGACGAAGCCGAGAGTCCCTCGATGTGAGTGATTTCGACCCCAGGGTCGAATATCTCCACGTAGCTATAGTCGTCAGTATTAGGATAGCTAGGTGGCGTTCTTAATATGTAATTGTGTGATTCAAGACGTGCAATGTCTGACGAGGAACTCGACGTCGAACTGGAAGCACGGCTCGAGGAACAAGAGGAGTTCGAGCCGCCCGAGGCGTTCGTCGAGCAGGCGAACGTGTCCGACCCGGCCATCTACGAGGAGTTCGAGGAGAACTGGCCGGACGCCTGGGAGCGCGCCGCGAACCTGCTGGACTGGGAAAAAGAGTGGGACGAGGTGCTGGACGACAGCGAGGAACCCTTTTACGAGTGGTTCGTGAACGGCAAACTCAACGCCTCGGCGAACTGTCTGGACCGTCACCTCGACGACCGCGGCGACGAGGTCGCCATCGAGTGGATCGGCGAACTCGGGGAGACGCGCACCTACACCTACGAGGACCTCCACCGGGAGGTCAACGAGTGTGCCGCCGCGCTGCGCGAACTCGGCGTCGAAGAGGACGATGTCGTCACGATGTACATGCCGATGATCCCCGAGTTGCCGGTCGCGATGCTTTCGTGTGCCCGCATCGGCGCGCCACACTCCGTGGTGTTCGCCGGCTTCTCGGCGGACGCGCTGGCCACGCGGATGAACGCCGCCGACTCGGAGTATCTCGTCACGTGTGACGGCTACTACCGGCGTGGCGACCCGCTCGACCACATCTCGAAGGCCAGCGAGGGCCTCGCTAGCGTGGACCAGGACACCACCACGGTCGTCGTCGACCGCCTCGGTGACGCCCTCGAACACGACCTGGCCGACGGCCAAGTGGACTACGACGAACTCCTCGCCGACCACGAGGGCGCCGACATCGACCCCGTCACCCGCGACGCCGAGGACATGCTCTTTCTCATGTACACCTCCGGCACGACGGGCAAGCCCAAGGGCGTCAAACACACCACGGGGGGTTATCTCTCCTACGTCAGCTGGACCTCCCACGCAGTGCTCGATGTCAAACCCGAGGACACCTACTGGTGTTCGGCGGACATCGGGTGGATCACCGGCCACTCCTACATCGTCTACGGCCCGCTGGCGCTTGGCACGACGAGCCTGATGTACGAGGGGACGCCGGACTACCCCGACAAGGACCGCCTCTGGCAGATTGTCGACGACTACGACGTCGACCAGCTGTACACAGCACCGACGGCGATCCGGGCGTTCATGAAGTGGGGCACGGAGTACCCTGATCGCCACGACCTCTCCTCGCTGCGCCTCCTGGGGACCGTCGGCGAACCCATCAACCCCCGCGCCTGGAAGTGGTACTACAAGCACATCGGCAACGAGGAATGTCCCATCGTGGACACGTGGTGGCAGACCGAGACCGGCGGCATGATGGTGACGACGCTGCCGGGCATCAAGAACATGAAGCCCGGGTCGGCTGGCCCGCCCCTGCCCGGGATCAGCGCCGACGTGGTCGACACCAGCGGCGACCCCGTCGGTGCCGGTCGCGCCGGCTACCTGGTGGTCAACAGGCCCTGGCCGGGTATGCTGCGCACCCTGTACAAGAACGACGAGCGGTTCATCGACGAGTACTGGGACGAGTACTCCGTCCCCGAACGCGACCAGTGGGTCTACTTCCCCGAGGACGGCGCCAAACTCGACGGGGACGGCTACATCACCGTCCTCGGCCGGGTCGACGATGTCCTCAACGTCTCGGGCCACCGTCTGGGAACCATGGAGATCGAGTCGGCCATCGTCGGAGTCGAGGGCGTCGCCGAGGCAGCCGTCGTCGGCGGCGACCACGAGATGAAAGGCGAGGCTGTCTACGCCTACGTCATCACCGAAGACGGCCAGGAGGGCAGCCAGGAACTCCGGGAGGAGATTATCGAGGCCGTTGAGGAGGCCATCGGTCCCATCGCCCGTCCGGAAGCGGTCATCTTCACCCACGAACTCCCCAAGACACGGTCGGGGAAGATCATGCGCCGCCTGTTAGAGGACATCGCCAACGAGGACGAACTCGGGGACACCAGTACCCTCCGCAACCCCGACGTCGTCTCCGAGATCCAGCAGAAAGTCCAGGGTGACTGATACGGATTGCTGTCGCTGTTTTCCAGGTCGACCGCTCGCTATCCTGCGGTCGATCCGGTACTGAACGACAGCAATCCGTATGACAGTGGTTAGCGTCGCGTTTCACCCTGTCTATTTCCGAGCCGTTTTTCCGTTTTGTCGGCGGGCTACTCGCGCTTCGCCAGGCCCACCGCAGACACAGAACGGTCCAGTCGGGTACGTTGGTCGATTATCGCCGGGAAGCCCTCGGGGAAGTCTATTTCTATTTTCGAGAGAAAACCGAAATTAGAGGGGTTAGCGTCGCTGACCGGAGACACAGTACTCTCCGGCCAAGTACCGGGTCCCGAACACGACCCGGTTCGACCGCCGGATGGACTGTTTTCGGGACTCACAGTGATTGCTGTCCCGAACTGCCGTCTCGACAGCGTCACGCCCTCCCGTGCGGTCGAATATCTTCACGCACTTACAGCCGGCAGTATCACTCGCCGTCCCCGGTGCTGCAGACGAGCACCGGGCGTTCGGTCCCGAGGATGACCTCCTGGGAGACGCTGCCGAACAGGAGCTTGCCGGTCGCCGACCGTTTGCGGCCGGCGACACAGATGGCGGCGACATCCAGTCTCTCTGCTGTGTCGATGATGGAGTCGGCGGGATGGCCGCTGCCTTCGTGCAACTTGATCTCGACCCCGTTTTCCTCGAGAATCTCCTCGGCCCGGCGGATGGCACCGACCTGGGTTACCGACGCCCCCTCGGGGTTGTCAACGAAATCGTGCAGCAGGTGCACCCGTAGCGCCTCTTCTTCGAACAGGTCGACGACCGTTTTTGCGAGCTCGGTCGCCCGGTCTTCGCTCTTGTCGATCCCGAGGAGTACGTCCTTCATGGGTGGATTCTTGCCGACAGCGCACTAATAAGTACCGTTCGCAGGAGGCCGCTCGTCTCGCCGCCACGCTGGGTGAACCCACAAGCCCGAGAGGTCGATTTTCCTCTCGAAGGCACCAAGCCAGCGCCGCACACGGTTTATTATGATAGTTAGGCGGTAACCTTATTAGGCAGTCATCACTGTTCATGCTTGCTGCATGGATTACGAGGAGGCTGGACGGGTCGTTTTCCCGGCGGGCAAGCGTTCTGGATCGCCGGCAGTGGCGTCCAGAGGAGAGAGCGTGGACCGACACGGTGCCAGCGAAATCCCCCCGGATCCACGGGAAACGACACGCGACCGGGCGAGGGTCGCCGACCAGTCTCTCGACGACCAGCGACAGACAGACCAACTATGACGCGACGTGACTCGACACTCGACCGGCGTAACGTTTTGAAAGGACTCGGTGCAGGCGGCATGATCGGCCTCGCCGGCTGTGGTGGCGGCGGTGGCGACGGCGGTGACGGTGGCGACGGCGACGGTGACGGCGGTGACGGTGGCGGTGGCGACGGTGGCGACGACTACCCGGCGCTCGGGAACTACCCCGTGGGCGAAGACGAGGTCGCCTACGGGTGGATCCCGCCACAGTCCGGACCGTATTCCCAGGAAGGCGCCGACGAACTCCGGGCTTACCAGCTCGCCGTGAAACACCTCAACAACGGGGGCGGCTGGGTGGACATGTGGGACGACCTCTCGGGCGACGGCGTGCTCGGCAGGGAAGTCGTCGGTGTCGAGGGTGACAGCGCGACCGACCCCGACCAGGCCCGGCAGACCTTCTCCCGGATGATCGACAGGGACAACGTCATCATGGGGAGTGGCGGCTCCTCCTCGGCCGTGGCCATCGCCCAGCAGAAACTCGGCCAGCAGGAGAACACCATCTTCATGTCTGCCCTGACACACTCCAACGACACGACCGGGAAATCCTGTGTCAGGTACGGGTTCCGGGAGATGTTCATGGCGCACATGACGGGCAAGGCGCTTGCGCCGGTCCTGCGCGAGGAGTACGGCGAGGACCTCACCTTCCGCCAGCTGTACGCCGACTACACCTGGGGCTCGACCGTTCGCAACTCGATGCGCGACTTCCTCGAATCGGAAGGCTGGACCCAGGCGGAATCGGTTGCGACGCCGCTCGGGACGTCTGACTACTCGTCGTTCCTCTCGGACGTCCCGCGCGACGAGACGGACGTGCTCCTGCTCGTCCACTACGGACTGGACGCCGCGAACTCGCTGCCACAGGCACTCGAAGCGGGACTGGACGAGGACATGGAGATCGTCGTCCCGCTGTACAACCGCCTGATGGCCCAGGCGGCCTCGGACAGCATCGACGGCATCTTCGGGACGGCCGACTGGTCCTGGCAGCTCGAAGACGATGTCTCCCAGACGTTCACCCAATCCTTCCAGGACGAGTACGACAAAGTGCCCTCGTATGCGGCCCGGCTGGCGTACTCGGCGGCGCTCAGTTACTCGGCCGGCGCCGAGCGCGCCGGGACGTTCTACCCGCCCGAGGTTATCCGGGCGCTGGAAGACTGGCAGTACGGCGGGACCGGCCTCGGCGACTCGCTGATGCGCGCGTGTGATCATCAGTCCATGCGTGGCATCCTGGTGGTGCGTGGCCTCCCAGCGAGCGAACAGACCGACCAGAAGCTGTTGGAAATCGTCAATCAGGTGCCCCGCGAGGACGTCGAGTACGCGTGTGACGAGGGCCCCGCCGCCGACTGCGAACTCGGCGAGTACGGCGACGAGTAGACGGCCGAGACGCATCTTAGCCCCGCAATTTTTAATCACCGAGGTAAACACGCTACTCGAAACAGAGCCGAACATCTATGCTACAAATACACGAGCACACATGAGCGCAGTACAACAGTTGTTCTCGATCCTCCTGAACGGTCTCCAGCTGGGAGCGATTTTCGCGCTCCTGGGCATCGGGCTGACGATCATTTTGGGGACGATGAACTTCCTCAACCTCGCCCACGGCGCGCTGTACCTCATCGGCGCCTACGCGGGGATGTTGATAATGCGGGTCATCACGCTCCGGACCGGGCTCCTCATGGACCTGGGTATCCAGAACCTGGGACTCGGCTGGGGATTCGTGATCGCACTGTTTCTCGTCCCCCTCGTCGGGTTCGTCGTCGGGGTTCTGATGGAGCGGCTGGTGGCGAAACCGTTCTACAAGCGCCCCCACACGGACCAGCTGCTGGTCACGTTCGGACTCGCGTTGATCGTCGAGGAACTGGTCAAACAGGTCATCGGCGGGAACACGTTCCAGTCACAGGCCCCGGATACGCTGCTCGGACTGCAGGTGTCGGGGCCGATTTCGCTCCCGATTGTCGGCGGGTTCCCCCGGTGGCGGCTGGTCATCATCCTCATCGCGTTCATCGTCATCGCGCTCACCTGGCTGTTCATGGAGAAGACCGACTGGGGCCTCATCGTCAAGGCGGGGACGCTGGACTCGGAGATGGTGAGCCTGCTCGGCATCCGCATCGACCGCTCGTACGCGCTGGTGTTCGGGCTCGGGGCGGCCCTGGCCGCGTTCGCCGGCCTCATCGGGACGACATTCGAGACGGTCAGGCCACAGATCGGCACACAGCGGGCGCTGGTTCCCGCCTTCCTGGTCCTCGTCGTCGGCGGCGCCGGGTCGGTCCGGGGTGCCATCGTCGGCGGCATCGTCCTCGGGACCGTCCTGGCGGGCTTCCAGCAGAGCTACGCACAGTGGGCCGACATCGCCATGTACGCCCTGGTGGCGCTCGTGTTGATCTTCCGCCCGCAGGGCATCTTCGGCTCTGTGGAGGTGGAAGAATGAGCACCGAAACCGAGGGCGAGGGTGGCAGCGTCGGGGCCACGGGCCTGACGGACAGCGACGCCGTCCTGATGATCGCCAGCGCGGTCGCGCTGTTCTCGCTCCCGTGGGTACTCGTCGACGGATTCGGTATCGTCGCCGAGATGCTCGACTTCTCTATCGGCGGCTACGTCGGGCTCCCCTCGCTCATCCTCATCTACGGCATCGTCGTCATCGGGTACAACCTCCTGCTGGGCTATACGGGCCTGCTCTCCTTTGGCCACGCGGCCTTCTTCGGGACGGGCGCGTACGTTGCGGGTGTGGTCAGCCAGTCAGTCGGGAGCCCGATCGTGATGGTGCTCGCGGGCATCGCCGTGGCGACGCTGATCGCCTGGCCCATCGGGTGGGTCTCCATCCGCCGGACCGGCGTCTACTTCGCGGTCATCACCCTCACGTTCGGCCAGATGCTCTACTTCTGGGCGCTGGGTCCCGGCTCGTGGCTCACCAACGGCGACAACGGGTTCTCGGAGGTCGGGACAGGACCGATCCTTGGAACCTTCGAGTTGGACAGCGCCGTCTTCCCCAACATCGGGTTCCTGCAGTCGTACACCTACGAGTACGTCTTCATCGCCATTCTGGCGCTGCTGGCGCTGTGGATCGCCAACCGCATCCTCAAGTCCCCCTACGGGCTCATCTTCGAGGCGCTTGGACAGAACCAGCAGCGTGTCTCCTTCGTCGGGCTGAACGTCCAGCGGTACAAGCTGATGGCGTTCATCATCTCGGCCGTCTTCGCCGGGGCCGGCGGGGCGCTGTTCATCATGCACGAGAACTACGTCCACCCGAACACCGCCTACTACTGGATCCAGTCCGGTGACTTCGTTATCATGACCATCCTCGGCGGTGCCGGGTCGCTCGTCGGGCCGGTCTTTGGCGCCTTTATCTTCGAGTACGTCGCGAACGTCCTCTCCGGGCTCAGCCTGCCGGTCATCGGCGCCATCGGGTCGCTGTGGCGGATCGTCCTCGGGGCGGTGTTCGTCGTCATCGTCTGGACGTTCCCGAAGGGCGTGTACCCGGGTGTGCGTGACTTCCTCGTCCGACGGGGTGCCCGTGACGCGCTGGATCGACTCTCTGACCGCGTCCGGAACCGTGGAGGTGAGAGCGAGTGAGTCTCCTCCAGACAACCGACCTCGTCAAGCAGTTCGGCGGCCTGACCGCCGTCGACGGCGTCTCTGTCGGCATCGACAGGGGCACCGTCCAGGCCATCATCGGTCCCAACGGCGCCGGGAAGACGACGTTCATCAACTGCGTCTCGGGGCTGCTCGACCCCACGAGCGGTACCGTCGAGTTCGACGGCGAGGATATCACCGGTATGCCCCCACACGAGACGGTCCAGCAGGGCATCTCGAAGTCCTTCCAGACGGCCTCGATCTTCCCGACCATGACCGTCGAGGAGAACGTCCAGATTGCCGCCTTCGGGGCCGAACACGGCTCGTTCCGGTTCAACTTCCTCAAGAAGCGCTCGGACTACAACGCCGTCCAAGACAGAACCGAGCGGATGTTGCGCTCGGTCGAACTCTGGGAGGACCGCAACGTCCAGGCCCAGAGCCTCCCGTACGGCGACAAGCGCCGGCTGGAGATTGCCATCGCGCTGGCCTCCGAGCCGGAGTTGCTGTTCATGGACGAGCCCACGGCGGGAATGTCCCCCGACGAGACCCGCCAGACGGTCGACCTCATCGAGGAACTCCGGGAGGAGTTGGGGCTGACCATCGTGCTCGTCGAACACGACATGGAGGTCATCTTCCGCGTCGCCGACAAGATTACTGTCCTGCACCGCGGGGCGATCATCGCGAACGCCGCACCCGAGCAGATCCGCGGTGACGAACAGGTCCAGGAGGCCTACCTCGGAGGTGCGGAGATATGAGCGAGAACGGATCGCTGCTCGCGGTTGAGGACGTCAACGCCTACTACGGCGAGAGCCACATCCTCCGGGGGCTGTCGCTCGAAGTCGAGTCCGGCGAGATCTGTGCGCTGCTGGGGCGCAACGGTGCCGGCAAGACGACGACCGTCCGGAGCATCGCCGGGGCGACACCCCCCGTGGTTCGCAGCGGTTCCATCCACTTCCGTGGCAAGGACCTCACCGACGTCCCCCCCGACGACCGTTCCATCGGCGGGATCGGGCTCGTGCCAGAGGAACGCCGCGTCTTCTCGAACCTCACGGTCGAGGAGAACCTCCACATGGCGGATGTCTCCCGGAACAAATCGAACCTGATCCGCCGGAACATCGAGAACCCGGCCGAGACGGTCGACGTCAATGTCATCTACGAGGCCTTCCCGCGGCTGGACGAACGCCGCGACCAGCTCGCGGGCACCCTTTCGGGGGGCGAACAGCAGATGCTTGCCATCGCACGCGCTCTCCGGCAGGGACCGGATCTGCTGATGCTCGACGAACCCTACGAGGGGCTGGCCCCACAGATCGTCGAGGACGTCGAGGACGCTATCGACCGCATCAACAACGAGGGGACGACGATACTGCTCATCGAGCAAAACGCCATCGCCGCCATGGCAATCTCGGACCGGTGTTACGTCATCGACCAGGGTGAGGTCGTCTTCGAGGGTCCCTCGGACGAACTAAAAGCGGACGAGGAAATCCGCCAACAGTATCTCGGGGTCTGACCCATGGCCGAACACACCACAGAGATACCGGTCGCGGACCTCCGGGACGACCCCGAGGCACGCCTGGACTTTCTGATCGAGGCCGACGTCATCGACGTCGACGAGAACGACAGCGTGACCGCAACCGTCGACTTCGAGGATGCCCGTGCCGTCTACGCCGACACCTACCAGGACCTCGACGAAGAGACGTTCGCCGAGACCATCGCCGACCTGTTCGACGTCCCGGTCGCGGACGCGAAGGCACGCATCGACGACAACCTCACTCGCGAGGACCTGATCGCGTATCTGAGTCTCCAATCACACCTCGACCGGGACCTCCCCCAGGACGTGCTCGTCCTGTTGACATCGATGATTTCCGGGGTCGGATTCGACGCTGTTCCGGACTCGATGCCCGAACTCGACGACGACACCTACGAGCCGTTCGTCGAGGAGCACGGCGACGCCGTCCTCATCGTCTGGTCGTACCCCTGCGATCCGTGCCGGTCGCTCAGGAGGGATCTACCGGCCTTTCGCGAGGCGCTCCCCGAGCGTGTCGCGCTCGCGGGCGTCGACGGCGACAGCGTCGGCCGCCTGCGGAGGGAGTTCGAGGTTACCTCTGCCCCGACACTTCTGTTTTTCGCCGACGGCGAACTCGCCGACACCTTCGAGGGATACCTCCCCGCCGACGTCCTCGCCGAGCGGGTCGAGGACGTGTACGACTAGCGGATACGTCCCGGGCCTGTCCGGGACAGTGCCCGTCGCGTCCTGTCCCGTTCCGGTCCCCTCACTCCGTCCGGTCGATGTTCAGCTCCCCCTTGATGTCGTCGAGGAAATCCGAGTCGGCCAGCTCTTCCATCTGCCCGCGGAAGTGCTCCTCACAGACGCCGACCCTGACGCCGTCCTTGTCGACGGTGACGTCGGCGTCCCGATCACAGTAGTGACACTGCATGTCCCACTGTAGGGCGGTCCGGGCATTGAAGCCTACGGACCCGGCAGCCCGCGTCGCCGGGGTCAGCCACCGCCGAGGAGCGAACGGACGCGTTCGTACTCCGTGCGGTCGATGCCGGTCTGGCCGAGCCGGTCGTCGTGTGCGTCGCTTCCGCCGGTGGCGAGGAGGCCGTGGCGGTCGATGGCCGCCTCGATGGGTGCGGTCTCGGCGGCGCGGCCGTAGGGGTAGTACCGCTCGACGGCGTCGAGGTCGGCCACGAGTTCGAGCGCGGCGTCCGGGTCCTCGTACCTGAGCGGGTGGGCCAGCGCGACTATGCCGCAGGCCTCGCCGAGGAGACCGCGCCCGCGCTCGAAGTCGGGGACATCGCGGGCCACGTAGCAGGGCCGGCCGTCACCGATGAGTTCCTCGAACGCTTCGGTGTACCCGAAGTCGGCGGCACTCTCCGCGACGGCACGGGCGATGTGTGGACGGCCGACGCCGGGCTCGAAGGCCACGTCGAGGGTCACGCCGAGGCGGTCCTCGAGACAGTCGACGATTGTGCGGGCCCGCTCGACCCGGTCGGTCTGGAGACGGTCGAGTTCGGCAGTCAGGGCCTCCGTTCGTTCGACGCCGTACCCGAGCAGGTCGACCCGGCCGGCCGGCGAGTCGACGCGGAGTTCGATACCGTGGATGACGGTCACGCCGTCGCGTTCCACCACCGGGGCGTCGAGGGCGGGATGGAGTCGGTCGTGGTCGGTGACGGCAACCGCCTCGACGCCCGCCGCCCGTGCTGCTGCGGGGAGCGTCTCCAGAGTCAGCGCCCCGTCGGAGTTCGTCGTGTGGACGTGGAGGTCGGCGACTGTCATCTCAGTGGTCCTCGTCACTGCCGCCGGTGTCGTCCTCACCGTTGTCCAGGTCGTCCTTGATGGACTGGAGTTCGGACTCGACGTCGATGTCGACGCCCCGATCCCGCGGGCCAGACTGGTCGGCTCCCGCCACGGTGTCCTCGCCAGGACCGTCCGTCGCGAGCCGGTCGTCGATATCCGCCCGGAGCCTGCGCGCCTCGGCGAGCAACTCCCTCGCCGGGTCCTCGGGGGGTCGCTCCGCGAGCGCTTCCTGCAGGTCGGCGAGCGCGTCGTCCAGCCGCGCCAGCGTCTCGCGCCCGAGTTCTTCGGCGCGCTGGCGCGCCTCGCCACCTCTCCCGCCGGTCGCGGGCCCCTCCCCGGCTGCGAGCCGGAGCGCCCGCTGGAGGAGTTTGAGCGCGCGGACGTTCGTCTCGAGAGCGAGAACGATGGCCGGAATCGTCACCTCGCTGGTGAACCGCGCCAGGGCACGCGGCGTCGGCAGCCCCCGCCGTGGACTGGTTCCGGCGAGTTCTCCCTGTAACTCCTCGACGGTCCTGGCGAGTTCACCGACGCTCGCGGCGGCGTCCCGAGTGTCGTCCCGGGGGCGGTCGCTCATATCCCGCCTACGGTATCCGCACACAAAAGCGACGAGTTCCTGGTTTAGGCACTCCAAAAACCTTATAGCTTTAGGGGTGCCTAATCCACGACGATGACAACTCTGGAGGACGGCACGGCGGTCGCAGACGACAGCGAGGTCGGACCCCCGGCGGCCTCGCCGGACGTACCGGTGGCGGCCCACCAGAGCGCCCCCGGCCGGACCGTGTTCGTCGAAGAGCAAAACAGCGACAGCTGGATTGCGTCGAGTCTGACAGTCGACCTCCGTCGCTGATACCGCGCTCCGTTCCCGTCAGTCCATCGCGCCGCCGAAGACGAGGGTGTCGTCTTCGAGGTAGTGCTCGATGTGGTGGGCGTCTTCCTCCGTCTGGACGAGGATGTCCCGGAGAATCTGTGCGGTCGCGTGGTCGCCGAGGTTCTCGGCGAGTTCGACGTGGTCCCGCACCGTCTCGATGATGTCGCCGTAGATTTCCATGTCGTTTGCCAGCGACGTCCGGATGTCGTAGACGTCCTCGTGTTCGGCCTCGACCGTGGCGAACTCCTGGAGGTTGTCCATGCCCGAGACAGGCGTCCCACCGAGCGCCTGAGCGCGCTCTGCGAGTTCGTCGGCGGCCTCCTCCACGTTTTCGGCGGCCTCACCGAGGAACAGGTGAAGGTCGCGGAACTCGGCGCCCTCGACGTTCCAGTGGTGTTTCTTGAATCTGCTCTGCCTTCTCCGCGTCGAGACGGAGCGCCGGGCTCTCCTCGACGGTGCCGAACTCCTGATTGACTGTCTTCTGGGTGCTCATTGCATTCGATACAACGGCGTCGGCGAACTTAAAACCTGCTATTCTGAAAAATAATTTTAGGATAGAGAAAATAGGATATCTATTTTTGAAAATCCAGGTCCCTATTTGCGATGGCCGGACTCCCGCGTGAGAACCGGACTTGTTCCGCGGGCGGACCGCAACCAGTGTCAGGGGCGGGTGAGCACGAGTGCGGTGTCGCCGTCCAGGCGACCGGTGGCGTCGACCAGCGCGCGGGCCTGCCGGTCGTGGACTGAAAGCAGGGCGTCCAGTTCGGTCTCCGAGACGTCCAGGCGGTCGGCGAACTCCTCCCAGACGTGGCCCGGCAGCGCGAGGACGTAGACTGCGTCGGTACGGACCAGTAGCGGGTCCATGTGGAAGTGGTTGCGCCACTCGTAGACGATGTCGTCGACGCCGGGGAGGTCTCGGACGCCCTCCTGGTGGCGCCGGACCAGTGCCCGGAGCCGGTCGGCGGACACCGCCGTCTCGGCGGCGACGTGGTCGAAGGTCCCGTCGTCGAAGGCCGCAAGCGGCGGTCGCTCTACCATGATTGCGTTCGGGCACGACTCGACAAAGGTGTTCGTATCGGTCGTCCCGCTGTCGATGGGATTTAGTCGACGGGGCAGCCATCCACGGGTATGCATCCGCGAACCGCCGAATTCAAAGAACGTGCACGCGAGGAACTGGACTTCGAGGTCGACGTCCACGAGTTCCCCGAGGGGACGAAGACGGCAGCCGATGCGGCCGAGGCAATCGGCTGTGACGTGGCCCAGATCGCCAGTTCCATCGCGATGGTCGCGGACGAGCTGGTGGTGGTCGTGACAAGCGGTGCCAACCGCGTGAGCGAACAGCGCCTCGCGGAGATCCGTGGTACGGACCCGGACGCGGTCGGGATGGCCGACGCCGACGAGATCAAGGACACGCTGGGCTGGTCTATCGGCGGCGTCCCGCCCTTCCTCCACGACGCCGAGGTGCCGGTCTACCTCGACGAGACTCTCACCGAGTTCGACACGGTCTGGGCTGCCGCCGGCACGCCCGAGGCCGTCTTCCCCATCTCGCCCGAGCGCGTCCGCGAACTCTCGGGCGCCGAGGTAGCTCACGTGGCGCAGTGACCGTGGGCTGTGCCGGGGCCGTTACTGTCTGACGAGCGTCAGACACACTTATTTTCGCTGAGATGCAATGTACGTGTGGAGCCACCTGGCTCCGTAGTGTCACACGCAGGGGCTACACGCCCCTTCGTTCCCCTGTGTTGCTACACGGCCGGGTGTGGCCGAGCAACTGCGACGGTCGGGATGGGAGCGGTCCGATGGGTTTAAACGAACCCGAAAAGTACGCTCGTCCGTCTGTGGGCTCGTAGATCAGCGGTAGATCACTCCCTTGGCATGGGAGAGGCCCCGGGTTCAAATCCCGGCGAGTCCATCTGGCTTGCACTTGGGTTACATTCGCCAGACGGCTCTGGATTTGGTGAGTTAACAGCCGTTTTCCGTGGGGCATTCCGATAGTCCATCACTGGGACTTCCGTTAGCGACGGGAATTGATGCTCGTGCGAGATTCATAAAACTGTCGCCAGAGCTCCTGAGATTGGGGAATTTCGAGTCTTTTTAAGAGTCGCAAAGCTGAACCGAGGCTTCCCATGTGTGGCTTGAATGACCGTCATTCGAGATAACTACCGTCGACGGCGACGAAGTCACGCTCGAGGGGCCATGGAGTTCTCGGGCCGGGTGCGTGAACAAGCGTCGTTTCGGACCAGTCGTCGACGTGCGACTCGCGACTGAACCTGGCGTCCTCGAGCGAAGCTACACGTTCCAGACGGGTACCCTGACGCTCTCGGCAGCAAAGCAGGCCATCGACCTCGTCGACGAGGACGCTCATCTGGAGCGGGTTATCAAATTCGACTCGGACGAACCGTACTGGATTCCAGTTCGAGAGAACGGGGGCGATGCCTGATGACGACCTGTCGGGAGCTCGGGTGCAACCGCGAGGCGACCCACACGGTCGTCGTCAACGCTCCTGGTCGAGGATACGCCGAAGACTCAGCTTGTCGGGAGCACGCCGAGAAGGCTCCTGGGCGAGTCTATGTGAGGGATGTCCGGGCCAAGGAAGGTGAGAACGCATGAGTTTGGAAAGCGTCCAACCGAAGGTCGAACCTCGTAGCCTTCGGACCGCCACAGAACACGTGGGCGTTATCGAGGAAGTTCGGTCACCACCGAGTCGGTGGTTAGTAGAACATCCAGATAACGTTCCTTGGTTCTGGTTCGGTCGATGCGCGCGTTCATCGAATGCTTATAAGATAGGACGACAAAATTGGTTCCAACGCATTACAAGGATCTCAAATGGCGGGTAACACATCAATCTTCAGCACGTGGGGGCGGAATAGTCGTCTATACGAACGGTATACGTCAAACGCGGTAGAAGCGCTTTCGTCCGACGAACAGCTTCAAGAAGCGCAGGCCGAGTGGGAGCAGTTCTTCACCGATAGTCACGGAGACATCTTCAACGGACTCGAAATAGCCAACCCTCGGGAAAGCCTGTTCATCGACACTCTGTACTACGACTTCGTCGTTGACCAGATCATTGAGTTTGCGGAACGGCAATTCGGGTTCCAAGTCGTCAATCAGGAGACGAACTACAATACAGACGCACTTTCGTTCAGCTTCCAATCGTTGCACGAGGCGATCATCGACACGGACTCCATCAGGCGAAACATCGATGAGTTCCTCGGCAAGGTCGATCTGGTGAATTCGGGCTCGGATTTCCTCCGGGGTCTTTATGAGAGCATTATCTCCCACGAGATGCGTCTCCAGCTCGGCGAGTACTACACCCCAAGAGGGGTCGCCGAACTGTCTGTGGGAGAACTCAACGTCGGTGACTACAAAACCGACACGTTCCTTGACCCGGGTTGTGGATCGGGAATCTTCCTTGCCACGTGCATCGACGCCAAGCGGGACGCGTTGGGAGGTGATCTTGCCCCCGACGCGCTCGTGGACGTCATCACCGAAACCGTGTACGGCATCGACCTGAACCCGGTCGCGGTTAAGAGTGCGAAGCTCAGCTACCTTCTTTCGCTCCTCCCCGTCCTTGAAGAGGCGGAGGTGGACCGTCTTGAAATTCCGGTGTTCCTGACAGATTCGTTGAAGCTGACACGGGAGGACGAGATTCGGTACAGCGGCGAATCGATCAACCTAACTGTCGACCACTTGGTCGGGAATCCGCCGTGGATCACGTGGGGGAACCTGTCCGAACCAGTGCGGGACGCGTGGCGAGAGAAGTACGTGAAGCAGTTAGACTTGCTCCCGCACCACGGTGTTGAGACACGGCTCGGCCACGTTAACGACGACATCTCGGTGCCGTTCATCTGGGTGTGCGTCTACCACTACCTCGCCGAAGGGGGGAACGCCAGCTTCGTACTGAAGCGGGACATTATGAAGGGGCCTGCCGGGCGTCTTCTCCGCACCCAACAAGTGAATTCACGACTGGTCGCGGTACGGCACATTCACGACTTCAACAGACTGCGGCCGTTTGGTGATGATGTGGGCGTCCATTCAGCCATTTACATGATTGAAGCCGACGAGCAGCCCGGATTCCCGATTGAAACGGACTCATGGAAAAAGGGTAGCGGGAAGCCAGAGTTCTCTACCGCCGATAGAATGTGGGACACGTTGGAGCATGAGGAGACAGGGATGATTCCGGTTGAGGAAGACGAGCCATCCTCATCTTGGGTGAGAGAGGATGCTGAGAACCGGGCTCTCGGCGAGTGTGAACACGACATTCGGCATGGGGTGAAGGACGACGCGACTGATGTGTACAGCATCGATCGAAGCCAGCTCGCCGAGTTGGAACACGATCACGTCTACCCCTACATCAAGTCGAAGAACGTGGTGAAGTACGGATTGTTCGGTCACGAACTGCATCTTGTCCCCATCAAGAAGGCCAACGAGGACAACGAGACCGAGATGCAGAACAACTGTCCCAAGACGTACGAGTACCTGGAGTCTCACAGACAGGCCCTCGAAGACCGTTCGTCGACGTGGCTTGACAAGGGGACGTTCTACAACGTGTTCGGTCTCGGTGAGTACACGTGGTCGGATTACAAGGTGGTCTGGTGCCGGCTCGGATTCAAGCCACATTTCGCAGTCGTCAGTACTGTCGATGACGAGGACTTGGGCGAGAAGATGGTCGTCCCCGGCGACCACTTTATGTTCATCTCGACCGACAACGAGTACGAGGCCCACTTCCTTTGCGGGCTGCTCAACTCGTCGATTTACCAGAAGTCAATCAAAGGGATTGCCTCTGAGGGTAAATCGAGCCTCTCGAAGACAGTTATCTCCAAACTGGAACTGCCGGAGTACCGAGAGACTGAGGATAGTAAGCGCCTCGCGGAACTCTCAATGGAGGCCCACGAGGTTGTGCCGCAGCACACGGGCGTGAGCAAGCGGACGTACAACAAGAAGAATATCGAGGATTTGGAGGTTGTACAGGCCGAAGTTGACGAGCTTGTTGAGGGGATGCTGTCTGAGGGGTCGCTATTCCCCGATGTCGGACAGAGTACTTTGGCTTCCTATTGAGCCGTAGATACGGTCAGTTCCTTCGGGGACGTCTTCCTTGACCATCTTGTTGTAGTTGAACCGCCATTGTAGGGCGGGAGTTATCGTGATTGCCCCCTTCTCTGGGGGATTTTCTTTGATTTCGTTGAATTTTTCATCACTAATTGCACCGACACCAGTCAGATTCTCCAACTGTTCACGGAGTTCTGACTCGGACAGTTTGCCTTCTCCGTAATCTGCGACCAGTTTGACGGCATCGTCGGACTTGCGGTAGTCGCTGGCCCGTTCCTTCGGGATGTAGGCACACGTCTTAATTTCGAACTTATTCCCGCCGTCGACGGACTGTTTGTCGTAGACGAACAGCAGGATGTTGTAGTCCACACCGACGATTCGTTCACCGGGATCGTCGAAGGTGCTGGATGACTGTGGTTGGCGGTTCGAGGTCGTCTTGACGTCTAAGTTAAACGCGGGCAGATCGATGTCTTCTGCGACAGAGCCTTCGGAGACAAGGCCATGTTTTTCTTCGAACCAGTCGCGCAGTTCTTTCTCAAAGTACGTTCCGATTTGTTTGGACGTGCCGCTCTTGTCCTCGGGGACGGTTCGGGACTCCATTTCCGCGCAGAACTCCGCAACTGAGTCCAGATAGTTTCGGAGATTAAGTTCGCTGGAATCGTCATCCATACACCACAGGCTGAATCCATGATACAAACCAGTTATGGACTCTTCACGAGACTGGTGATGGATTTATAACCCTTGAATTCGAAACCCTTCGAAAGGTGTCCACATGAGTAGCATATCCAAGTCTGATGAAACCATTGTTGCTGAAATCGAGGAACAGACCAGGGCCTCATATGACCCCGATACTGAAAAGGTTGAGTTTATTGGTGTTGATAGCGATACGGAGCAGTACATTTCGCTTGTAGAGTATCTGGTCGAGAACAAGTACATCAAAAAGAGTGATCTGCCTATTTCGGCGGCGCGAGCACAGACCCGGTATCTCATCAATTCAACGGCGACTCACGAGGATCGGGATATGGTTCGTCCCCGCGAGGTTGGAGATGGTGTGTACTTAGAGACGAATCACGACTCAGAGTCGAAGGCGCGGTACTCGGGCAAATTCATTCAGGACTACGTTCTTAACGGCTAACGACTGTCGGGTCAGTCAGCTCCCTCGATCAGGCTCGGTCAGAGTCCCTGCACTTGTGAGCGAGTACTTCATCATCTATGAGTGGTGAGCGGACGACGAGAATCAAGGGCATACAGCTACGGAATATGGCGGAAAAGATATCCAGCGCGAGTGAACTCCCGACTCTGTCTTCTGAAGCGGTGAGGAAGCTGAGCCTCTGACTTTTGGCTCCTGGTCAGCCCTACTCAATTGGCTGTTCGAAGGGTCAGGAGTACAGAAGCGGTCGTCGACGCGAGTTTTATTCAGTTTCCAGTCGTTGGTTCTTGTATGGTCACCCGTCCCGATGAATCGGCGAGTTCGGCTGAGATAGCTCGGTGGATGGAGGAGGACTTCTGGGAGCACATCGCTGAGGCGGCGAAAGAAGCGTCCGAGAATGACACCAGAGGCGAGTGAATATTGATATTTATACCCTTCCCTTCGGCATTGGGAAAGCACAACTCAGACTTCGAGAGTGGGTTTTAGAGGAAGGACGTTGAACCTTTTTTACGTATGCCCGGGGAG
>PXSU01000117.1:17129-23648 GCA_003022745.1 Halobacteriales archaeon SW_9_67_25 | reverse complement strand
CACGACCGGAGCAGCGATGAGGGAACTCGCTCGAGTACTCCGAACGGGGGCGGCCGCTGTCGTCGTGGACTGGTCACGGAACGGTCGTGGTGAGGCCGGCCCGCGCCTGGACGAGCGCTTCGACGCCGCTCGTGCCCGCGAGTTCTTCGAGGAGGAGGGCTTCGAGGTCCGACTCGCCGGCGAGCGCTCAGAGACGTTCCGGGTCGTCGCCCGACGCTGAGACCCTTGGACCGCGCGGACCGCCCACCAGTCGCACTGCCGGAGGACCGATGTGTATTACCATAGCTCATGTACAAACATTTTTGTATTAACCAGAGATATTCCATCGGGATGGCAACGAAGAGCGAGTTGACACAGCAACTCGGGGTCGTGGTGGGGTTCGACGACCCGCGGGCGGACCTCGAACAGTACCGGACCCCGCCCGAACTCGCGGCTCACCTCGTCCACACGGCGGACCTGCAGGGGGACATCGACAGCAGGGACGTGGTCGACCTCGGGTGTGGGACCGGGATGCTCGCGCTCGGGGCCGCGCTCCGGGGGCCCCGCCGAGTTGTCGGCGTGGACGTCGACCCCGACCCGCTGGTGACCGCCCGGGAGAACGAGCGCCGCGTCGGGTCGGCCAGCAGTGTCTCGTGGATGCGCGCGAACGCCACCCGCGAGCCCTTGTCTCCGGACGGCGAGACGACCGTCGTAATGAACCCACCCTTTGGCGCCCAGGCTGGCAGCGAGCACGCCGACCGCGCGTTCCTCGCGGTCACCGCCCGGATTGCCGGGGTCTCCTACTCCATCCACAACGCAGACAGCGCCGACTTCGTCGAGGCCTTTGCCGGGGACAACGGCGGCGACGTGACTCACGCCTTCCGTGCGGAGTTCGAACTCCCGCGGCAGTTCGAGTTTCACCACGACGACAGCCGCACACTGGACGCCGAGGTGTTCCGGATAGAGTGGTGAGGCTCCGGAACTCCCCACGTCTCACTGTCAGGGCCGGTCGCGCTGGACCTGGAGTTCGAACTTCGCGATGGGAACCCGAGTACCGTCGTGTATCGCCCGGAGGCGGTCGCCAGTCCTGTTGAACTGGATGCCGGCGACGGTCCCGTTTCGCCCCCCTCCGGGGACGGTTGCGGTCCCGACGACGGTGTCGTTTCGACGGACTGCGAGTTCGTACCCGGACTCCGCGGGGCGGATTGCGATCCGGCTGTCGTTGAGGACGACCGGCGAGACTGCGGGGTCGGCAGCGTAGACCTGCTTTCGGGGTCCGTCGGGTGGCCGGATGTGTACTCTGTACGTCCCGGAACCGTCGATCATCGACCACGTCGTGCGGTTGACGACGACCGTCTCGCGCCACCCGACCCCGCCCACGGGGACGGTAACCCGGCCCCGTACCTTCAGTCGCTGTGCCGGGACGACCACCTCCCAGGCGTCCCGGCGGTCACTGGCGACGACGACGCCGCTCGTGTTGACTGTGAAGGCGTCCCTGACGACGGGTACCTTGACCGCGCCGATGTAGCGGTTGGGGACGTCCTCGACGTAGGTGACGGTGTAGTCGCGAACTTCGACGCCGGTGTCGGCCGCCGGACCGGGCGAGACTGCGACGGTGTTGTACGGCACCGCGGCCAGTCCCAGCGCCAGAACGCCCGCGATCAGCAACCCGGCGGCAGCCTCGCGGCGCGAGAGGTCGATGCGGGCAACGAGTGGAGCGTCTCTATCGGCCAGCGACACGGCAACTAACCCCGCGAGGAGGAACACCAGCGCGAGTCCGGCCCCCCTGAAGAGGACGTACTCGGTGCCGCCCAGGTACCAGTAGACGGCCCACAGTGACTTCGCCACCCCGTAGACGAGGACGGCCAGCCAGACGCGCCCGACGCCGGGCCACTCCCCGCGCCAGCGGACGGCGACCAGCCCGACGAGGACCCCGAGCAGGAGGCCCAGCGCGTGGCCCTGGACGGCGACGTCGGCCCAGTATGGCGTGACGAACTGCGTGCGCCCGCGGGCGGTCAGGACCGGGTTGTCCAGCGAGAAGTAGGTCAGGCGAACCACCCGCTCGACGACGAGCGCCGCAATGCCGGCGACCGGTCTGGTGACCAGGACGAACCCCCCGAACGCGAAGACGACACCGGAGAACCCGATGAGCGCGCCGGGGATCATGAAACTCGTCGCCAGTCCGACGACGAAGACGGCTGCAACGAAGACGGCCACGCGGACGAAGGGGTTCTCTGACCACGAGCCAAAGGAGTGACTCCCCCGTTCGGTGGGGTAGTGACTCCAGGCGTACTCCGCGATGGGGGCAAAGGCGACCGTCGAGACGAGATTCCCGACGATGTGGCTGTCACTGGAGTGGGAGAACGGGCCGAACACCATCCCGAGCGGGTAGGAGTAGGACCACGACCGGAAGCCGACGACGACCGGCTGGCCGAGGTCGCTCGTCCCCTGGACGACGTAGTAGACGACCAGCAACGTTGCGACGACGATGGCTGTCCCCCACGGAACGCCGAGAATGAGCCGCCCTCTGAGCCGGTCGAGCGGCCGGCGCTCGGTGCGGACGCGCACGAGCACGTACGCCGAGAACAGCACGGCGCCAGCAAGCGCCCAGAGGCTGACTGCCTCCAGCAGACCGCCCTCGGGCAACGTCGCCATAGCGAGTACTGGGACCGGGGCGGATTATGTTTACCGCCCGTGTGCGCCTCTCGGATTACGGACGGGCCCGTCGGATCGCTATTCGCCTCCCGTCTCCGTCGGGAGTGTCGGCTGTTCCCGACCCGTTTCCTCGGCGGTGTCCTCGTCGTCCCCGGCGGCGTCCGACGGGCCGACGCCGGTCGGGAGCGTCTCGATATCCGCGCCGTCGGCGACCCGTCCGAGCATCAGCCGCCGTCTGAAGACGTAGATGGCGAGGAAGAACACCCGTCCGGGGATCGGAAAACCCAGCACAGCGAGCCAGTAGATGCCGTCCGCGAGCCACTCCTCGCCGGCCGCCGAGCGCGCGAGCGAAACGTACTGGAGGTCGTAGTAGGCGGCGACGAACGTGAATCCGACGAGGACGAGGACCCCCACGAGGACGACCGCCCCGGGCGGCGAGAGCGCAGCCGGGTCGAAGTACTGCCGGGAGGCGAGCGAACCCAGCGTCGTGGCGACGACACCCAGCACGAGTGGGCGTTTCCAGTAACCCGAGGGTTCATCGGCCCGGGCAGCCTCGCGTCGCCTGAGCAGGTACCCGAGGAACACGCCGGCGTTCGCGCCCGGGAAGAGGCCCGCGACGGCCCACTGGCGCCAGTCAGGCCGCCACCACGAATCCCCACCCTCCCGGGCGGCGGTCCGCCTGGCGTCGAGTGCGAACACGGCGGCGACCACGACTGCCAGCAGGAGTATCGAGAGGTCGGCCCCCGGCGGCACCGTGTCGGGACGTGCGAGCGCCCACGCCAGCAACACTGCCTGCAGCACAACGAGGCCGCCGATGGCAGCCAGGCGTGGCCTCCCGCCGTCGGAGGTATTCATCGATCCCCGGTCACTCCCGTTCCCTGAACCTTGGCGTCCCCCGCTCGTGGAGGTCCCGCGACACCGCCGCGACGCCGGTCTGGAGGTCCTCGTGGTAGGCCCGCAGCCTGTTTTCGAGTTCGGAGTGCTGGCGAGCGAGCATCTGGACGGCCGACAGCGCGGCGTTGAACGACTTGCCGGCGTCGACGGCCACCAGCGGAGCGCCCTGTGGCATCCCGATAACCGAGTCGACAGACTTCTCCTGGACGGGCACGCCGATGACCGGCAGTGGGTAGGCGATGGAGGCGGTCATGTTCGGCAGGTCCGCGGACTTCCCGCCCGCGCCCGCGATGATCACGTCGAGTCCGCGGTCCGCGGCCGTCTCGGCGTACGTGTACATCAACTCGGGGGTACGGTGGGCCGAGACGACGTACGTTTCGAACGTAAAGCGCGCTTCGGGCGGGTCCTCGTAGTCCGTCTGTTCCGCGAACCCGAGTTCGGTCAGGGCGTCGTAGGCACCGGGCCGCCCTTGCTGGGAGCCGGCCATCACCTCCAGGTCCGAATCCGAGCCCATGATTATGCCGATCTCGGGTGTGTCCTCGGGTGTGCGATCCTGCTCTGCTTCGGCCTCCAGCGAATCGATGAGCGAATCCAGTTCGTCGGTCATGCGCGGCCCTGCGCGGCCCTGCGTGGGCGGGTCCCCTAAACGTTCGCAGTACAGTTACTAAAATAACAATTCAGTAATTTGAAGGGGGTCGTACACGTAGCATCGTTCGGATGCGGGGGGATGTAGATGCCTCTGACGTCGATCCAGAGCTAGCCATGGCCGTCGGATTGGTGGCACTCACCGACGCGTCACTGTACGAGGCGGCCCAGCGAGCTGGCGTCTCACGGTGGGAACTCGAGGAGACGATGCGGGCGACGTCGCTCGCGGAGCGCCTCGATGTGACTATCGACACCGACGTCAGAGAGGAGATCGATAGACTGTACGAGGAACGGTGTGGCTGACGGCCGGGTGACCCACCGCGAGGCGACTCACTCGAAGGTCAGTACGTCGCGCACGTCGCGGACAGCCCCCAGCAACGCCTCGCGGTCCCGGTCGGCCGAGAGGGTCAGGTGCCCCATCTTCCGGAGGCGGTAGACCTCCCGCTTGCCGTACCAGTGGAGTGCGAGCGCGTCGGTCGATAACGCGGCGTCGAGACCCATCAGCAAAGCTTCCCGGCGGCCGTCGACGTCACCGAGGACGTTCGCGGTTGCTGCCGGCGCACGCTGTGCGGTCGTGCCGAGGGGCATCCCGCAGACTGCCCGGACGTGCTGCTCGAACTGCGAGGTGTGACACCCCTCGATGGTCCAGTGCCCCGAGTTGTGGGGCCGGGGTGCAATCTCGTTCAGGAGGATCTCCCCGTCGCGGGTCTCGAACAGTTCGATGCCGTAGACGCCCCGCCCGGACATCAGGTCGAGAACGTCTCTCGCCACGCTGCGCGCACGGTCCCGGGTTTCCGCGGGAGCGCGAGCCGGGGCGACCATCTCACGGAGGATCTCCTCCTCGTGGATTGTCTCGGTGACGGGGAAGGTGTCGCGGGTGTGGCGGCCCACACACCCCATCACCGCGAGTTCGCGCTCGAAATCGACGAACTCCTCGACCATGGCCGGCCCCTCGATGGTGGCGAAAGCGTCCTCGACATTCCCGGGCCCGTGGACGGGCACGTTCCCGCGGCCGTCGTAGCCCCCCTTGCGGGCCTTGAGCATCGCCGGATAGCCCAGGTCGTCGAGGGCCTCGCGCAGTTCGGCGGCCGAGTCGACACCCCTGAACGCCGGCACGGGAACGCCCGCATCCCGGAGGCGCCGTTTCTGGACGAGTTTGTCCTGGATGGTCCGCAGGGTTTCCGGGTGGGGATGGACCGGCGTGTCCGTCTCGCGGCCGACCCGTTCGAGCACGTCGGGGTCGGCGAGTTCGATCTCGAAGGTGAGGTAGTCGGCCCGCTCACCGAGTTCCCGCAACGTGGCCTCGTCGTCGAACCCGCCGACGACCTGGTCGCGGACCACTGGTGCCGCCGGCGCGTCCGGGGTCGGGTCCGAGACGACAACGTCGACACCCAGCGGCGCGGCGGCTTCCCCGAGCATCCGGCCGAGCTGTCCCCCACCCACAACACCCAGCGTCGGGCCTGGTGCGCGTGTCATGGGGCGGCCTTCCCCGGCCGGTGCCAAAAGGGTTTCATCTCGACGGTTCCTCGCCCGCCCTCTCCCAGCCGGGCACGTCCCCGACGCGGTCCTCGTGGAGGTAGAACGTGATCCGGTGGCCCCACTGGAACATGTCGAACGTGCGCGGGACGTACGAATCCTGGAGTTCCCCGTGTGGCACGGAGTCGTCGTCCTCCAGCGCGATTACCAGGGGCGGCTCCGAGTCGACGGCCGTCCGGACGAGTCCGGCGGGGTCAGTCTCACAGTCGACCTCGGCGTCGGCCTTCGTGTGATACCAGGGCAGCGGTATCGAGTTGTACCACGCGCCCTTCTGGCAGGCCGGTCGCAGCGCGAAGGAGTGGTTGGATTCGTCGGGTCCGTCGACCAGCGGGCGCGCACCATCGTAGCCGGCGTCGGTGTAGACGACGATGTCCGCCCCGTCGCCGGTGCCGGCGACTTCGTCGATAGCGGTCGTCGCCGCACGCATCTCCTGTTCGGGCTGTGCGAACTGGACCAGTTCGTTCTCCCGGGAAGTGGTATCGAGGTAGGCGTCCTCGACAGTGAGCGCCGCCACTTGCAGGCTTGCGAGGACCAGCACCACGGCAACGGCGCCCGTTGCGAGTGTATCGCCGTCGACGCTGGCAGCGCGGCCCCACCTGTAGAGGCGACCGACCGCGACGGCCGCCGGGATGGCCAGCGGAACCAGAATGTGGGCGTGCAGCCAGTGGGCGCTCCCGATGTCGTCGGCGAGCGGGTAGCCCACGACGGAGACGAACCCGCAGTAGGCGGCAAACAGGACGAGATTGCGCGAGTCCGCGCGGCCGTACCGCTCCCAGGCGAACCCGACGACGGCAAAGAGCAACAGGACGG
>PXSU01000117.1:0-17102 GCA_003022745.1 Halobacteriales archaeon SW_9_67_25 | reverse complement strand
GCCTCGTTCGTCGCGGCGACGAGTGTGTCGTATGCGTGCCCCGGAAATCCGAGGGGGCTGGCGAGGACCTCCCAGAAACCGACCGACCCCTCGCTGGGGGGTGCCGGCGGAGCCCTGATACCGGCCATCCCCGCCCCGCGGTCGGCGTACATGAACACGAGAACGAACAGGAAGACCGCGAGAGCTCCGACGGCGTGGCCGACATAGTGTGGGAGAACCTCACCCAGCCGACCCCGGTACTCGGCGTAGCGTGCCCGCAACACGTCGACCCCAGCCCGGTATCGCCGGGGACGGAACAGCGCCTGGTCGGCCAGCAGCCCGGTCGCGCCCAGCCAGGTCAGCGCGTACACCAGCGCGTTCTCCTTGGTCGCGAACCCGAACCCGGCGAGGACGGCCACACCGTAGAGGTACCGGACGTCACGGGTGTCGTAAAAGCGCACGAGCAGGCCGAACGCCCCGAACATGAACCCGGCCAGCAGGACGTCGCTGCGCATGAACCGCGAGTAGTAGACGAGGACGGAGTTGAACGACAGGAAGAGCGCGAGCGCGACCAGTTCGGCCCGGTCGAGGTGCTCCCGAAAGAGCAGGGCGACCGCCGGCAGGAGGCCACCGACGACGGCCACGGGCAGGCGGGCAGTGAAGTCACTCGCGCCGATCAGGGGGAACAGGTAGCGGTTGACGTGCTGGACGAACGGCCCGTGGATGCCGTGCCGGTAGGTGAACGACCCGGTGTCGATGTAGTGGAGGGCCCAGTAGCCGACGCGGGCCTCGTCGTAGTGCATCGGCCGTGCTCCCAGCGCGAGGAGGCGAACGAGGAGGGCGACGGCGGTGATTGCAAGGACCGTGCGGGTCGTACTGACCGCGGCCACGGCGCGGTACCCCCTGCCGACGGGACCCGCCTCGAGGCCGGCGAGGAGGCGGTCGGGCTCGTCCGCGGGCGGCGACTCCCGGGAAGGACCGGCGCCGGAGTCGGTGGGTTCCCCCGCGGCGTCCGACGCAGAATCGTCGCTCGGGCGACCGCTCATACCCTGGTTCGCGGGGGCGACCGTTAGAACCGTTACGGTTGTCGGCGGGTGGGCAGCCGGCCGGCGGCGCGGCGGGGCCGAGACGGTAGTTCTTTTACTCGCCGCGCCGGCCTCCGGGGTATGGTGCAGCTCGGACTGGTGGTCGCCCAGTTCAACAAGGAGCGTCCGATAACCCGCGAGATGGAGAAGCGCGGACGCGAGGCGGCGCGCGAGCGCGAGGCCGACATCGTCGCCACGCTGGAGGTCCCGGGCTCGTACGACACGCCGCTGGCCGCCGACAGACTAGCTTGCCACGAGGACGTCGACGCGGTCGCGGTCGTCGGGGCAATCATCGAGGGTGACACCGACCACGACAGGGTCATCGCCGACGCCGCCGCACGGGGGCTGACTGACGTCAGTCTCGACCGGGACACGCCGGTCGCGTTCGGCGTCACCGGTCCGGGCATGACCCAGGACGAGGCGGCTGCACGCGTCGACTACGGCGCGACCGCCGTCCACAGCGCAATCGACATGGCGGAGGAACTCGACTCACTATGAGCTACAACTACGACTTCGCAGGCCGCGTACAGCGCGTCGAACCGAGCGCGACGCTCGCAATAAGCAACAAGGCCGCCGCCCTCGAGGCCGAGGGCGTCGACGTCGTCGACCTGAGCGTCGGCGAACCGGACTTCGACACGCCCGAGAACATCAAGGCCGCGGCCGAACGGGCCATGGCCGACGGGAAGACCGGGTACACCACCTCCCAGGGCGTCCCCGAGTTGCGCGAGGCCATCGCCGACAAACTCGGCGAGACGGGCCTCGACCAGTACGGCCCCGAGAACGTCATGGTCACGCCGGGGGGCAAGCAGGCCCTCTTCGAGGTGTTCCAGACGCTCATCGAGGACGGCGACGAGGTGGTCCTGCTGGACCCGGCGTGGGTCTCCTACGAGGCGATGGCCAAGATAGCCGGCGCTGAACTCCGGCGGGTCGACACCGCACAGTACGACTTCCACCTAAAGGACGCGCTGGACGACCTCAACGGCGTCGTCTCCGACGAGACGGACGTGCTCGTGGTGAACTCCCCGGGCAACCCCCACGGCGCAGTTTACAGGGAATCGGCCCTCCAGGGGGTGCGGGACCTGGCCGTAGACCACGACGTGACGGTTATCTCCGACGAGATATACGAGAAGATCGTCTACGACGCCTCGTTCACGAGCCTCGGTTCCCTGGAGGGCATGCGGGACCGGACTATCACGGTCAACGGCTTCTCGAAGGCCTACGCGATGACGGGCTGGCGGCTGGGCTACTTCGCCGCGCCCGAAGAGATTGTCGACCAGGCGGGGAAGATCCACAGCCACTCGGTCTCGTGTGCGACCAACTTCGTCCAGCACGCGGGCGTCGAGGCGCTGGAGAACACTGACGACGCGGTCGAGGAGATGGCCGCCGCGTTCCACGAGCGCCGGGACATGCTCGTGGACCTGCTGGCCGACCACGGCGTGCGCGTCCCCACTCCACAGGGAGCCTTCTACACGATGGTCCCCGTCGCCGACGACGACCAGTCGTGGTGCGAGCAGGCCATCGAATCCGCCCACGTCGCGACCGTCCCCGGCAGCGCGTTCGGGACGCCCGGTTACGCCCGGATCTCCTATGCGAACAGCAAGCCACGCCTGCGCGAGGCGGTGGACCGACTCGACGCCGAGGGACTCCTCCGGGGCTGACGGCTGTGAGCAGGTGGGGTTTCTACCCCCGCTGGTCGAACGTCACGGACCTGCGGCGGTCGGCACGAGCCACCGGGCAGGCTGGTCCTGTCAGGGTCTCTGACTGTCGCAGAAAGGTTTCTATGTCTGGAACCCCTGTCGTATCAGTACCACCCTCCAGAGGAGACAAGACCGTGGACGACGAGGAAGTCTCGAGGCGCATCGTCGATGGCGAGCCCTACCAGAGAGCAGAGCTCACGGTCAGGCGGACCTTTCCGCTGTCGCTGGGACAGAAGATCCAGGTCGCGAGCGGGGCGCTGGCGGCGTCGGTCGTCATCGCACCCGCGCTGTTCCTCAGGCGCGGACTGATCAGGTCAATAGAGGGGACCGGCCCGCTCCCCGAGACGCTCGGACTCGTGATCGTGACACTGGCCCTTCTCGGCATCCTCACCACGTTCGCCGCAGGGCTAGTGCTCGTCAGACAGGAGTACGTCGTCTCGCGCCGGTCGCTGACGGCCGAACAGGCCCGTCGACTCGTCCGGGTCGAGGACGTGGTGATGTGGTTCGTCCTGCAGGGAGCAACGTTCATCCTGATTGCGGCGGCGGCCGCGGTTGTCGGACTCCTCTCGCCCGACGCAGTCGAGAGACTCTATGGATACGGCGTCACGGTCTACCAGCCGAGCACGACCTTCGGCATCGACGCGCGTCTGGTGTCGGGCCTCGGAGTCGTTCTCGCGGCCGTCCTGTCCGGCGCCTGGTTCCGCGTGCGTGCCCTGGTGTGACGCGCCGACGGTACTGGCCGGTTCGGCCGTCCGAACGCTCTCTGAGAGCGTCCCGCCCGTGACAGAACGATTGTCCCCTCAACCCGGGGGAGTCTGACGATTCACGAACCCGCGACCGGCGGTCATACCCAATGGTTTGGGTAGTCCCTATTTTAAGGTGCCGGGTGTAGAGCCGGGCGGATCATGTCACAGGCATTCGACGCGGTAATGCAAGTGTCACAAACAGACCTGTTCAGACACGTCCTGAACGACCCAGTCATCGGGAGTTCGATCTGGGTGAACATCGGCGTGGCGGGGCTGACGTTGCTGTTCTTCGCGTTCCTCGGACGGAACGTGGAGGACCCGCGGGGGCAGCTGATAATCGTGTCGGCGATGTTCGTGTCGGCCGTATCGATCGTCAGTTACTCCGGCCTCGCGTCGGGACTGACCATCGGCATCCTCGAGATGCCGAACGGACACGCGCTCGAGGGTGCCACGACGACCCTCTCCCACAGCGGTCAAACCGTCGAGGGGACGGTCAGTCTGTGGGGACGGTACCTGACGTGGGCGTTCTCGACGCCGTTCATCCTGCTGTCGCTCGGCCTCATCGCGGGGTCGAACCTGACGAAGATATTCACGGCCATCATCTTCGACGTGGGCATCATGATCACGGGACTGGCAGCCGCGCTCACCACGTCCTCGCACATGATGCGGTGGTTCTGGTACGCGATCAGTTGCGCGTTCTTCCTGGTCGTGGTGTACATCCTGCTCGTCCAGTGGCCCGAGGACGCGAAGGCCGCCGGCACGTCGGACATCTTCAGCACGCTGAAGCTGCTGACGGTCGTCCTCTGGTTCGGCTACACCGTCTGGTGGGCACTGGGGAACGAGGGAACCGGCGTCATCGCGAGTTCCGGAATCACCTCCTGGGGCTACAGCGCCTTCGACCTCGTCGCAAAGTACTTCTTCTCCTTCCTGGTGATCAACTACGTCGTCAACAACACCGACAGGGTCTCCGGGGGAGCAGAGTACGGCGCGACGTCCGAGGCCATCCCGGCAGACGACTGAAACCCGCGCCACACCAGGCGCACTCCGACCGCGGCGATTTCTTTTTTCGCGTCACGACCCGGAGATCCGCGTGGCGGACTGACACAGCACGGTCACCTTTTTTATCCACACGGTCCATACCTTCGCGAAACCCCGACCGGGACCGATTCCGGTGGGGTCCAATCACAGATGTTCGACATCCGGACGACAGACCGCGGGCTCCTCGCTGGTATGGTTCTGGCCGGACTGAACCTCGTGGTCCCGCTCGTCGCGGGCACCGGGTACGGAGCCTCGAACCTCGCCTTCGGGCTGTTCGGCCTCGTGGCGGTGGTGCTGGCGACACACCCGACATACCAGGCCGCCCGCAGACTCGACGACAGCGAAACCCGCACCGAGTGAGACAGGTTTTATATGCGACGGTCGTAGCAAAGACTATGGTCGAACTCACGCCGTACAAGGCCCTCCTCGGTCTCATGGCGGTCGTCGCGCTCCTGGCGACCATCTTCGGCTTCGGGGGACTGTTCGTGGTTCTGACGGGGGGGACGGTGGACGGCGACCCGGGCGTGGACGTGCTGGGCGAGTACGACTGCGAGACGTTCGACGGCGATCCGGAGGTCGCCCACGAGGCGGGATACGAACCCGAGGTGACTCTGGTCGACGGGACCGAGATCGAGTCGTTCAACGGGACCTCGACCGACGGCGGCGTCCGCGTCGAAATCGGGATGCAGGGGGAACTGCTCAACGCGTCGGCGCGCGGCCCCGACGGAACGGCGATACCCCTCCAGCAGGACTCGGACGGGAACCGCGTCGTGGTCGAACGCGACAGGCCGGAGCCGTTCCGCCTCTGGGTCGACAGCGTCTCCCCGGACGCAGCCGTGACGCGGACGAAACTCGATATCTGTCCCGCCTCCCAGGCCAGGTGAACAGCCCCCGCTCCCGGTGTCGGGCCGGTGTGGCCTGCCCGATCTGTCACTGCGGATAGGGTAATTATAAGTTACACGACCTCCTGATAGGGGCTGTATGGAGCAAATCAGAGACGGTCGTCGATACGTACTGATCCACTCGGACGCCGAACCAGAGGACCTGCCGGTCGAGAACCTGCCGGACATGCCGGGCATCGCGGACGCCGGCTCGTTCACCCCGGCGAACATGGGGGAACCCGAGATCTTCCCGGGAGACGTCGTCATAGGGGTCAGAGACGAGAACGTCGAGTTCGCGGAGCTGGTCTACGGCAAGACAGACGACGGTGTACTCATCCTGCCGCTGGGGCGGGGCTACATCGATGTCATCGGGGACCAGGCGTTCAGCTCTCGCTTCTTCCAGGTCGACGAGGTCCACGTCTTCGACGGCGTCGTGGACGAGGCAGAGGGCCAGGACGTCGAGTTCGACACCTCGCAGCTGGAGCGTCCCGAAACCCGCCGGTCCCGGTAGCGGGCCGGTCCCGGCCAGTCACCCGAGTCCGAGCGTGTCGAACAGCGATCTGCTTCTGGACTCGACGCCCTCGAAGGACTCGAGCGTGTTGTTGAGGTCGGTGAACAGCCGGGTGAAGTTGCGCCGTGTCGGCCCGTCCAGGTCGTCGGCGAGTTCCTCGCGGTTCTGCTGGAAGACGAGCGCCACCTCGCCGCGGTCGAAGTCGCCGTCGTTGACGCCGGTAGACTCGAAGTACGACCGTAGCCGTTCGACAATCGGTTCGCCGGGTCCGTCCGGCCCGTCGAGGTCCTCGACGGTGATCCGGTCGGGGACGCCGTCGGTCCGGCCGATCTCGGTCGCGTAGGCCCGGTTGACGACTCCGAGATAGAACGACACCGAGAGAACGTCCTCGACGGTGCTCCCGCTGCCGGTGTCGGCGTACTCCGGGACGGTCAACGTCGGGACGTCGACCTCGTCGGGGGACTGTCTGTTGAGCAGGGTGGCGACGTCGAGACTGTCCTCGCCGAACAGCTTGACGAACCGCCGGATGTTCCCCGCGTCCTTCACGGGGAGGACGGTCCACCGTTCGTCGAGACCGGTCTCCCCGAGGTCGCGCATGGACTTCGAGAGGACGTAGAGATAGACGTGGTCGGCCTTGTTCTCGACCAGTAGCGTCTGCGGTCGAACCAGCAGCGTGTCCATCAGGTCGAGTTCGAACACGTTCCGCAGCGGGAACCGGGTGTAGTTGTCGGCCAGCGAGACGTCGTCGAAGACGTTCGTCTCCCCGACCGGGCTGGCCCGGACCATGTAGGTCCGGCCCAGGTCCTCCGGGTCGATCATGAACGGCGAGTGGGTCGTGTAGACGACCGGCTGCTCCGCCGCGAGTTCGGTCTTCAGAAACGCGAGAAACTCCTGTTTCGCCCTGGCGTGGAGGTTGAGGCCGGGTTCGTCGAGCATCACCACCGCGTCGTCCTCGCGCCCGACGAGTTCGGAGAGCTGGCAGAACGTCGAGAAGAACTGCCGGAACCCGTGGGAGCGTTGCTCGAACTCGACGGTCACGTCGCGCGCGCGGTTCTCGACACGGACGTCGAGAATGTTCTCGTCCCCGTCTCCGGCCGTCGCGTCCTGGATCCGGATCCGGATGTCGCCGCTCTGCTCCCAGTACCCCATCGCCTTCTCGCTGACCGACGCCGAGGCCGCCTCGAGTTCTGTCAGCCGCTGTCGCCAGTCGTCCGTGTCGACGAAGTCGTCGAGTTCCAGGCCCGCCACCGCCAGCAGCGAGAGGAACACGCGGTCGCCGGGGTCGAGTGTCTCCTCCTCGCGCCGCTCGATCAGGTCCTCGACTGCGATTGTCCCCTCCATCGTGGAGTACTCCCCGATGTGCCGGAACTCGGGGAGGTGGCCGGCGAGTACGTCGTTCCCGACCTCGTCGGCCAGCACGGCGGCCGGCTCGCCGCCGAGGCGCGACTCGAGTTCGGCGTACGTCCCGTCGGAGGCGTCGGGTCCGTAGTCGGGGAGGTCCGACAGGGCAGCGGCGTCGCGCAGCCGCGACTCGTGGGTCTCCGAGAGGTCGTACTCCGCCAGCAGGTACTCTATCAGCGCAGACTCGTCGAACTCGAGTTCCCAGGTCAGTTCGTTGCTGTAGTCCTTGTGGACAGTTACCTGCGCTCCGGCGAGCAGGTCCTCCCGGTAGGCCGACTCTACCTCCTGGCGTTCGTCCGACTCCAGGCCGAACCGGGCGCTCGCGACGGTGTCGGGGTCCTCCTCGTGGGTGTCGCTGTACTCCGGCCAATCCCCGCGGGGGTAGTCCTCGTAGGGAGTGTACTCCCCTTCCAGGTAGGAGGGGTTGAACTTCTCGAGGGCCCGCATGAAGGCAGTCTTGCCCGACTCGTTTTTCCCGATGAGACAGGTCGGATTCTCCATCGACACCCAGCCGGAGTCCTCGATGCACCTGTAGTTCTGCACGCGCAGTTCGTGGAGATTCATCAGCTCACCATTGTGCGGTAATCATCATAAACATTGGTCACGGCGGGACGGCGCGTCCTCTCATAGGGTCGTGCGTAATTCTTTGCCGCCGGGTCATCAGAACCGTCTCGCTTTGGCTCCCGTAGCCTCCGACATCTGGTACGCTGCCGAAAACGGTTACGTACGACCCTATCAGTCCCGTTCGCGGCGGTCGGCGAGGTAGACGAAAGCCGAGCCGCCCACGAGCCACATGAGGCCGACCACGAGCAGGAGACCGCTGTCGCTCGCTGCGCTCGCCGCGACGGAGGCGATGCCCACGAGGAGGGCGAGCGTCAGGACGATTCTGTAGAAGCCGCCCAGCCCGGCGAACCACAGGATGTATCGCTCCATCTCAGTCGTGTGGGTGGAACCGCTTGACGGCCGTGTCGACAGCCGCTCTCTCGCCGAGAAAGGTGACGTGGTCGCCGTACTCGAGGACGTCGTCCGGTTCGGGGACGTGGGCGTCCTCTCCCTGGCCGACCTCTGCGACGAGGCATCCACCCGGAATCTCGTTGTTGAGACCCCGGACGGTCTTGTTCGCGAGGTTCTCGGCGGTGACCTCTATCTCCTGGATGTCGTGGCTGTCGCCGATGTCGTACATCCAGTGGGCGAGTTCCGGCCGCTCGATCTCGTTGTCGATGGCGACTGCCGTCGCGAACGGGTCGTCGATGGCGGTCACCGAGAGCGACTCGAAGGCGTCGATGTTCCCGGGTTCGTTGACGCGGCTGAACACCTGGTCGACATCGAATTTCGTATTGACTATCTGACATACCAGCAGGTTGATGTCGTCGTTGTCGGTGGCCGCCACGACGGTTTCGGCCTCCCCGACTCCCGCCTGCCGGAGAACGTCGGCCTCGGTGCCGTCGCCCTCGTGGACAGTAAAACCCTGTTCCCGTGCCTCTGCCAGCTGTTCTTCGTCGTTCTCGATCATGACGACGAACTCACCTCTCTTTTCGAGCCGTGTGGCGAGAGCCAGGCTGACCCGGCCCCCGCCGACGAGTATCGTGCGCATTGGTGTAACTCCGAGCAGATCGCCGATCTGCCGGGCGAACCCGGCCTCGATGGCGTCGGTCGCGAAGATGACGATGAAGACAGACCCCAGAAGTATCTGTGAGGCCTCCTCGCTCCCAGCGGTCGCGAGTTCGATCGCGAACAGCGTCGCGACGCTCGCGGGGATGATGCCGCGGGGCCCCATCGCCGCGAGAAAGAGTCGCTCCGACATGGTGAAGCGCTCGACCCCGGCAGTAGCGACGAACGCGACCAGCGGCCGGATGACCAGTACCACCGCGGCCACGAGGAGGAGTCCGCCGACGCCGAGCGCGAGGACGGCGTCGATGTCGATCAGGGCGGCCAGCGAGATGAACACGAACCCCAGGGCGATCAGCGTGGTGTCGCGAGCGAACTCCTCCATCGTCTCGCGGTGTGGCAAGTCGAGGTTGCCGAGCGCGATGCCGGCGGTGGCGGCCGCGGCGATGCCGGCCTCGGCAGCGACGGTCTCGGCGAACACGAACGAGCCGATGGCAGCACTCAACAGGAGGAAGCGAGCGGCCTGTGGCCCCTCCTCGGGCGTCAGTTCGTACTGTGTGATGAAGTAGACGAGTATCGTCGCGAGCAACCCTGCCCCGACGCCGACCCCGAACCGCTGGACGAACGAGACGACAGTTGCCGGAACGCCGACGTCCTCGAGCAACAGCGTCTCGAAGATGACGACCGCCGCGATGGCTGCGGTGACGTCGTTTATAATACCCTCGGTTTCGAGGGCCGCGGCGACGTGTTCCCGCACCCGGACCACTTCGAGAATCGGCGTGATGACCGTCGGTCCCGTCGCCACCAGCAGCGCCCCGACCAGCAACGCGAGTTCCCACTCGGCGCCCTCGAGGAACCTGACCGCGAGCGCCGTCCCGACGAGCGTGAGAACCGCGCCGACTGTCACGAGTCGCAACGACGTCGTCTCGGCCTCCCGGATGTGCCTGAACTGGAGGGCGAAAGCCCCGTCGAAGACGATGATGGCGACGCTCAACCCGACAATCGTCTCGAGTCCGTCACCGAACGTCTCCAAGGTCACGAGACCGACGCCCAGGGGCCCGAGGATGACCCCGATGGCCAGGAAGAAGACGACACTCGGGATTCTGAGACGCTGGGCGAGTATCTGGACTACCAGTCCCGAGATGAGGATGAGTGCGACGGCTGGCAGGAGACTTTCGGCCACGTCTGTGGGTGAGTTTGGCTGTCACTAAATTATTCTGTCGGTTCACGCACTGGCCCGTGCCGGCTCCGGGCCAAAGGATAAGACGCCAGTTCACGGAGAGACGGACATGACCTCCCGTCTAGACGAGATCGACAGGCAAATCATCCACGCACTGATGGCAGACGCGCGCAACACGACGGCGACGACCATCGCCGAGGGGCTGAACGTCTCTGGTGGCACCGTCCGCAACCGCATCGACCGCCTCGAGGAGGACGGTGTCATCCGGGGATACACCGCGAGGATCGACTTCGAGCGGGCGGGTGGGCGCCTGACCTCGGTGTACATGTGTACGGTGCCGGCCGCCGAACGTGAACGGCTGGCGCTGGCGGCCGAGTCGATCCCCGGTGTCGTCAACGTCCGGGTGCTGATGGCCGGCCGCCGGGACCTCCAGGTGGTCGCTGTCGGCGAGAACACGGAGGACCTCCGGGAGATTGCCCGTTCGCTGTCCGAACTGGACATCGAAATCGAGGACGAGGAACTCCTCCAGACGGAGATCGACAGCCCGTACGCACCCTTCGCCGCGGACGACAGCGCCCACCGGCCAGAGCCCACCGACGTCGTGACACTGCCCGATGGCCACGACGTCGTCGAGGTCGCCGTCACCGAGAACGCTCCCGTCGCGGGTGAGTCGTTCGACGCCGCACGGACGGACGGAATCCTGGCGGAAGACGTGGTCGTCGTCTCCGTCGAACGGGACGGTGAGGTCCACCATCCCACCGACGTTTCTGTCGTCGAGGCCGACGACGTCGTGACGCTGCTCCCGCGGGAGGAGTCCAGAGGGCGCGCACTGGCTGCCTTTCTCGGCGAGGACCACGGAGAGTGAGTAGCCTGGCAGAATCAAAATACCTACCCCGATCAATTCGAATTATAGAAAAAATGCCCCATCATATTTTTTGCGAAGAAAATATAAGTGCACAGTACTTAGAGAGGTGTAATGACAGGCGGAAACCTCGAACGGAGTCTCGGACTCTATCCGACGCTGATGATCAGTATCGGGGCGATGATTGGAAGTGGGATATTCGTGCTACCGGCCATTGGGTTCCTCGAGGCGGGGCCGAGTGTCGTCCTCGCGTATCTCCTGGCCGCACTCGTGGTGCTGCCCGCGGCCCTCTCGAAGGCCGAACTCGGGACGGCCATGCCCGAGTCCGGCGGGGATTACCTCTACATCGAGCGCGCTCTGGGCCCGCTGGCGGGCACCATCGCGGGCATCGGGGCCTGGTTCTCGCTCACGTTCAAGAGCGCCTTCGCGCTCGTCGGCCTGGGGGCGTACCTGCTGTTGCTCGTTCCGCTCGGCGCGACGCAGGTCACGCTGGTCGGCCTCGGCCTGGCCGTGTTGATCGTCGCGCTCAACATCTCTGGAACGGAACTCACGGGCGAGGCACAGGCGGTCATCGTCACCGTGGTGCTGGCTGGTCTGGTCGCGTACGTGGGGAACACCGCCTGGTTTGCCGCCACCGGCGCCGAGGCCGCCGACCCATCCCGGCTGTCCGGCCTCACCGAGACCGAACCCGGGACCGTCTTCACGGCCGCCGCACTCGTGTTCGTCTCCTACGCCGGCGTGACCAAAATCGCGAGCGTGGCCGAGGAAGTCAAGGACCCCGACAGGAATCTCCCGCGCGGAATCCTAGGCTCCCTCGGGATCATGGCCGTCGTCTACCTGGGCGTCATCGGTTCGATTGTGGTGCTGAACGCCCCGGCAGCACTCGAAGAAGGTGGCGCCCACGGGGCGTCGCTGACGCCGATGGCCGACGGCGCGACTGCGCTGTTCGGCGGGTACGGGGTCGGTATCGTCTCGGTGCTGGCGGTGATTGCCCTGATGAGCATGGCCAACGCGGGCGTACTCTCCTCCTCGCGGTTCCCGCTGGCGATGAGTCGTGACAACCTTCTGCCCGGGTCGCTCGAGGTGATAGACCCCCGGTTCAAGACGCCGCGCAACTCCATCCTGCTGACCGGCGGCGTCCTGGTCCTGCTGATCGCGTTCGTGCCGGTGATCACGCTTGCGGAGATGGCCAGCGCCTTCATCATCTTCGTCCTCTCGCTCATCAACATCGCGGTGATTGCCTTCCGGGAGGCGGACGTCGACACGTACGACCCGGCGTTCCGGGCGCCGGGGTACCCGGTGGTTCAGGCCGTCGGAACTGTCGCCGGGTTCGGAATGATTGCGCAACTGGGGCTGTTGCCGATTCTCGGCGCGGCCGGCATCACACTCGGTGGGGCGGCCATCTACTTCCTGTACGGCCGCCAGCGGACCGACAGCACCAGTGCCCTCGGCACCATCCTCGAGCGCCGGCGCGGGAACACACAGGATGTCGTCCCCGCAGAGAGCGACTGACGGGACACCCGACAGAGACAGCGATCTGGCGGGTCGGCCTCGCGTCTCGAATAAAGGGCACCGGCACCCCGGCAGTTGAGAATATCAGAACAGAGAAACCACTTCAATCTGTTCGGAAGAATATGGGCACCCTATATTTTTGGCTAAAGGACTATACTGGCAGGAAGTGTATCTCGTTGCATGCCAGGCGGAGGTCTCGAACGGAGCCTCGGGCTCTATTCCACGATGATGATCAGTATGGGAGCGATGATCGGTAGCGGCATTTTCGTCCTCCCGGCACTCGGGTACAAGAAGGCCGGGCCAGCGGTGGTGCTCGCGTACGTTCTGGCGGCGATTATCGTCCTGCCGGCGGCGCTCTCGAAGGCGGAGATGGCGACCGCGATGCCCGAGTCCGGCGGGACGTATCTCTACATCGACCGCGCGCTCGGGCCGCTGGCCGGAACCATCGCGGGCGTCGGGGCGTGGTTCTCGCTGGTGTTCAAGAGTTCCTTCGCCCTCGTCGGTCTCGGCGCCTACCTGCTGTTGTTCGCCCCCATCTCGCAGGGGGCAGTCAAGTTTGTCGCGCTCGGACTGGCCGTGTTGATCGTCGTTCTCAACATCTCGGGTACGAAACTCAGCGGCAAGGTCCAGGCCATCATCGTCTCGCTGGTGCTGGTCGGGTTGTTCGGGTACACGCTCAACGCCGGATTCGTCGCGGAGACGAGTCGGTTCACGCCCTTCACTACCCACGGTAGCAGCGGGGTCGTCACCGCGGCAGCGTTCGTGTTCGTCTCCTACGCGGGCGTGACCAAGATTGCCAGTATCGCCGAGGAGGTCAAGAACCCCGGGAAGAATCTCCCCCGCGCGATGATCGGGTCGATGTCGATAATGGCCTTGATCTACATCGCGGTGGTCGGAGCGGTCGTCGCGCTCAACGACCCGAAGACGCTGAAGGAGGGCGGCCCGGGAGGAACGGCGTCACTGACGCCGATGGCCGACGGCGCGGCGGCGCTGTTCGGCGGGTTCGGTGTCCTCGTCATCTCGGTCATCGCGGTCGTTGCGCTCACGAGCATGGCCAACGCGGGCGTGCTCTCCTCCTCCCGGTTCCCGCTCGCGATGGGCCGCGACGACCTCTTTCCACCACAGCTCAAGGTTGTCGACGACCGGTTCAGCACGCCGCGCAACTCCATCCTGTTGACCGGCGCGCTGTTGCTCACGCTGATTGCGTTCGTGCCCGTGATCGAACTCGCGAAACTGGCGAGCGCGTTCAAGATTCTGGTGTTCTCGATCATCAACGTCGCTCTCATCGCCTTCCGCGAGGCAGACATACCCTCCTACGAACCGGAGTTCACCTCGCCGGGCTACCCGTACGTCCAGATTTTCGGCGTCCTCGCCGGCTTCGTGTTGCTCACCCAGATGGGGACGCTGCCCATCCTCGGTGCCGTCGGCATCACCGTCGGCGGGCTGGTGATCTACCTCGTCTACGGGCGGCCCCGGACCGAGCGGACTGGTGCCATCGGGGCCATTCTCGACCGCCGGCGCGAGGAGAGCGAGGCCGTGGTCCCGGCGGAAACGGACTGACCGTCCGACCCACGTCTGCGACGCTCGTACTGTCGGCTATAACTTCGTGAGCGATCCCGCCACGACGGGGTGGCGGAACTGCTCGCGTGAGCGTAGCCGATAGTATCAGGCCCCCTCGCCGCGCACTTCCGGCTCGTAGTCCCGGCGCACCACGATCACCGGGTCGCCGGTGTTCTTCGCGATCCGGTCGGGCAGGCTCCCGAAGATACGGTCGCCGAGGCGCGCCGTCGCCTCGTACATCACGACGGCGTCGTACTCGGCAGCGACCCGGAGGATGTTCGAGTCGTGGTCCTCTCGGCGACGTCGGGAACCGGGACGAGTATCCGCTCGACACCCTCGGTCGGCGCCGGGGTGAGTTCGGCCGCACACTCCTCGTCGATCATAACCTGGTCGATCGCCCCAGCCCGGTCCTTGCCGAACACCAGACGCGTTCGGACGGTCCCGCCCGCCTCCTCGAAGCGAGCGGCGATACCGTCGAGGGTCTCCTGTGCGTCCGCCTCGAACTGGTCGCTGGCCGCTTCCCGGGGCGTCTGCTCCGGGACTGCGTAGTGACCGAGCAACACGACCTCCAGCGACGCCAGGTCGTCTACCAGCACTGACGGCAGCGGTTCCGGGTCCGGTAACTCGAACGGCACCAGTATCGTGTCTGCCATGCTGTCTGCACGGACGCGGCGACAACGGATACAAATAACGTTTGGCCGGACTGTCGCTGCAGGGGTGTCGCTGCCGCCTACTGCGCCCGGGAAAATATGTGGTACTCAATATAAATGGGCACCTATCGTCCCTGCGGCCATGGACAGATACCCGGCGAACCGGGCCATACCGGCGCCGTCGGTCGACTCGCTCGCGGGGACAGACCACGGAGTATAATACGCACATCCTGCAAGTACGACTCCCGGATACCGGACCCAGATGGAACTTACGTACCTCGCGTTCTTGGCGGTGTTCGTGCTCGTCCCGCTCGCGGTGCTCGGTGCGGTGTCCGTCCGCAGTCCGAACCCCTATCGTCCGCGCGCGGGAGTTCGAGCCGCCGGAACCGCCCTCATGGTCGTTCTCGCGCTCGTGTACACGACACCGTGGGACAACTACCTCATCTCGGAGGGGGTCTGGTGGTACGGCGAGGGCCGCGTGGCGGCGCGCGTCTGGCTCGCACCCCTCGAGGAGTACGCGTTCATCGTCCTGCAGTCGGTGCTTGTCGCCACGTGGACGTTCCGCGTGGCCGGCCCGGTTGACGCCACCGTCGCCCAGCGCCCGCGGGACGTCGTGACCGGCGCGCTCGTCGGCATCGCCGTTTCGGCGGTCGGGGTCGCGCTGCTCGCGGGCCCACAGTCGAGCCTCTACATGGGTGCCATCCTCGCGTGGGCAGGACCAGTGTTCGCCCTCCAGTGGGCGGTCGGCTGGCGGTACCTCCTGGCAGTCCGTCGGCGGGTAGCTGCCGGCATCGGGGTGCCGACGGCGTACCTCTGTGGCGCTGACTGGGTCGCAATCCGGAACGGCATCTGGACAATCTCGTCCGAACACACGACCGGCCTCGCACTCGCCGGCCTCCCCGTCGAGGAGGCGACCTTCTTCCTGCTCACCACGGCGTTCGTCGTCCAGGGGCTCGTCCTGCTGCGGTGGGTGATGGCACGATGGGGGTGACCGGCGACTCGACTCCCGATCCAGGAAACGCCCGGCGACTTCTGGGCCGGGCCTGTCTCGGTTTCGGCTGGGCGTCCGTCCTCGCGCTCGTCCCGCTGGTCGTCGCCGTGCCCGAGATACCGCGGGTCTATCGCTATCTACCCCTGGTGGCGAGCGCAATGCTGTTCGGGATGCCCCACGGCGCGGTCGATTACGTCGCCGGACCGCGGGCTGCCGGCGGGCGGGTCGACCTCCGGGGCGTGGCGACTGTCACGGTGCTCTACATCTTCCTCGGTGGCGCCTACCTCGGGCTGTGGTTCCTGGCGCCGGTCCCCGCCGCTGTCTTCTTCGTGCTCCTGACGTGGTTCCACTGGGGACAGGGCGACCTCTACGCCCTCCGGGGGTTGTTCGGCGGCGCCCACGTCGACGACCCCACCCAGGCGGCACTGACCGTACTCGTCCGTGGGGGGTTGCCGATGCTCGTCCCGCTGGTCGGCTTCCCGGGCCGATACCGGGAGGTCCTGAGGACCTTCGTCGACCCCTTCGACGGGTCCGTGGAGGCGTTGTGGCTCTTCGAGCGGGGACCCCGACTCGCCATGGCCGCGGTTTTCGGGGCCGTCACGCTGCTCACACTGGCCCGCGGCTACCGGCGTGTCCGGCGTGAGGTTGCCCCGGAAACGGGGGACGGCGACGCACGGAGGGGCTGGCGTCTGGACGCCGCCGAGACGGTGCTCCTGTGGGTGTACTTCCTGGTCGTGCCGCCAGTCCTGGCCGTCGGCGTCTACTTCTGTCTGTGGCACTCGCTTCGCCACATCGCCCGGGTCGTCTTGCTCGACCGGACGAGCGTCGAGGCACTCTCTGAGGGCCGGTGGCTCCTGCCGACCGGGAAGTTCGCCCTCGAGGCGGCCGTGCCGACCGCGCTTGCGCTGGGCATCGTGGGAGCGCTCTGGGCGGTGACCCCCTCGACTGTCGGCACGCTCGCCGGCGCGACGGGGCTGTACCTGGTCGCCATCGCGGTGCTGACGCTGCCCCACACCGCGGTCGTGGTCTGGCTGGACCGCGAACAGGGCGTCTGGTCGTTCGCCCACCGGGCGTAAGTTCCCAACGCTCCCGCCTTCGGCGGTACGGGGAAGCCTCGCCGTTACGGCGAGGAGGATGTCACCAGTTCTACACCATCGGGGGTATTACCGATCCCGTCGTGGCGCTCTGGGTCGCGGCGGTGGGCGCGTTCTACGTCTCGAAGTGGTACTATCGGCGTCAGGAAGACCGAGAGTGACTGGTGTGGGCGGATTCGCGTCCGCGGCGGCCAGCCAGAGCGTGGCGTCTGGAAAGGATTAACTGAGTGGCTCCGAAAGGAACACACACGATGGCCGAGGAAGTCAAACCGACGCGCAAGAACCTCATGCATATCGAGGAGCGCAT
>PXSU01000116.1 GCA_003022745.1 Halobacteriales archaeon SW_9_67_25 | reverse complement strand
CAACGGGAGCTAGGCCGCCACTTCGTCCTCGTCGTCTTCTTCCTGCTGGATGCGCTCGACGATGTCGTTGACGATGACGACGTCCCCGACTGCCTGGACCCACCGGTAGGGAACGATGGCGCCACGGGCCGAGGCAACCTCGGCACCGAACAGCTCCGAGTTGAGTTCGTGCAACGCCAGCCCAGTCACTTCTTCGGTGTCAAGATCCAGCCGGAGGTCCTCCACCTGGCCGATGAAGATGCCGGTGTTCGTGTACACTTCGCGGCCGACCAGCGACGTGATTTCCTGCGGGACGGAGTCGCGATCCATGTTGTGGTGGTTGCGTGGTGGCCTCTTAATTGTGGTGGGGCCGTCTGATGGCTTACAGCCGTCACGGGCGTGACGGATCGCTCCCCCGCCGTGGTGGGACAGATCCCTCTCCCTCCGTGGTGGTGGCCTGCGGTCGACCTGGAAAATAGCGACAGCAATCCGTATCAGACCCCAGCGGCCTTCTCGGCCTCGACCTGGACGATGTAGGAGCGGTCGTCGGCGTACTCGGCTGCGGCCGCGAGCGCGCGCTCGGTACCGATCCGGTTGAGCGCCCACGCGGCACTGGCCCGTACCTCGTCGGCCTCGTCCTCGGCCAGCACGTCCGCGAGCGGGTCGATGGCGCGCGTGTCACCGATGAGCCCCAGCGAACGGGCGGCCGTCGACCGCACCTCCGGGTTATCCGCGTCCAGCCTGTTGGCGACGGACTGTGTCGAGTCCTCGCTGCCGATTGCGCCGAGTGCCCGGAGCGTCGTCTTCTCCAGTTTGACGTCACCGCCACCGAGGAAGTCCTCCAGCGTCTCGCAGGCCTGCTCGTCACCGATGCGACCGAGGATACGGACTGGCTGTTTGTCCCGCTTCTGGGCGCGTTCGAGCATCGCGTCGACGGCTTCCTCGGGGGCGATGTGTTCGAGCGCATCGAGGATGTTCTCCTCCATGAAGCCCGACTCGAACCGCTCCAGGGCAGTCAGTATCGGCTCGACGTCCCTGTCTTTCTCGTAGATTTTCACCGCGTTCCACTCCGCCGGGTAGTCCTTGCGGTTCTCGGATTCGAGGACGTCATAAAAGCCCTGGGCGGCCAGTTGCTCCCGGACTGTGAGGTCCTCCCACTCCTCGGCCTCGTCGAGTCCGGCCTCCAGGTCCTCGGCGGCCCCGAGCAGCGTTTCGATGGTCTCGGCGTCGGCGTCGGGATCGGGGTCGAGGCCGGCCCCGTCGACGGCCTCCCGCGCCGCCGCGAGCGTCTCGCTCGCGCCCTCCGGGTTGTCGGCCTCGGCAGAGAGGTCAGCGTCGAGCGTCTCGCTGGCCGTCCCGACGAACTCGGTGACCGCGGCGACGGCCTCGCCTTCGCCGCCCTCGGTCCACCGGGTGTCGGTCAGCGTCGCCTCCGCGTTTTCGACGATGGCGGTGACGTCCCCTGCATACGGGCCGCGCTGGTCTTCGAGATCCTCGCGCAGGTCAGAGAGACGCCCTTCCAGTTCCTCCCGAGGGTCGTCGCCGTCCTCGTCGTCCTCGTCCGGTTCGGGCAGGTCGGCAGCCTCCAGGTCTTCGGCGATCCCGTCGAGTGTCCCCTCGATTTCGTCGAGATCCGCCTCGGTTTCGGCTACCTCCAGCGCCTCGGCCGCGTCGTCGAGCCGGCTCTCCAGCGTGTCGGTGCTCAACTCGGCGTCCGCCGACTCTTCTGCCTCGTCGTCGCCGCTTTCCGAGTCGTCCCCGTTGCTCATAGGGGACGGTGTGTCGGTTCCGGGCAAAGGCGTTTCCCTTTGTCGCGCCAGCGACGCTACTTCCAATCAGTGTCGGATCGCGTAACCGGGAGTCGACTCCGGGAAGTCTACCCTTCCCGCGGGGTGAACGGGCCCGCTCACTCCTCGATGTCGACCCTGGTCTCCTCTTCGGCGGCGACTTCCTCGGGGCGGGCCTCGAGAGTCGCCTTTGCGACCTCGACCCGGCGGAGCGGATAGATTGTCTTGGCCTCGTTGTAGATGGCCGAGGAGAGCCGTCCCTCGACGATGCTGTCGACGAGGTCCTCGAAGGTGCGGTCGCCCGCGGCATCCTCGACGAGGTCGATCATCGTCCGCCGGATGGCCTTCTCCTGGCTCTCGTCGGCACCCTTCGTCGTCAGCGCGACCGGCTGGATCTGCAGGCGGTAGTCGTCGGTCGTCAGGACCGTGACGTAGGCCTCGACCTTCGAGGAGCCCCGGCGAACGAGGCTCCGCAGGTAGTCGCGGGTCAGTTCGTGCTTGACGAACTCCGCGTAGCCTGTGTCGGTCGCTACCTCCGTGATGTTGAAGGTGAGCTTCGTGTTGTTCTCGCTGGCGTCGTTGCGGATGTCGCCAAGCGTCGTCTCGATGGTGCGGCCCAGGACCTTCTCGGCCTCGTCGGCCGGCGTCTCGCCGAGTTTCTCCCGGTCGAACTGCTCCGGGGCCAGCACTTCGTACCACTGCTTCTGTTGCGTGCGTCTGGATACTGATCGTTCGCTCATGTCTGTGTGTCTCCGTCTGTCTGTCTCTCTGTGTCGGTACCCGTGTCGTCTGTCTCCGTGCCGCCATCGACGGTCGGGCTGTCCGGTCGGGTCGCGAGCCGCGTGGCCACCTGGAGGTTGACAACGTAGTCGTCGACGGTCGCCTGCAGGCCGCCAGTACTCGACCGGTGGACAGTCGTCGTAACCGTCGCCCCGTCGACTGTGGTGTCCATCTCGTCGGTGTTGTCCGGGCCGAGTGCTGCCGCCACCGCACGGGCGGTCGCGGCGTCGGCGTGTGTCGTCCGAACGCGTGCGCGTCTCATTGTGCCTCCCTGAACGCGACCACGAACTCAGAACTCTCGGCGTCGAATCGGGCGCGGCCGCGGGCACGGGTACCGTCGCCGGTCCCGCCGACGGCGTCGGCGGCCGCGGCCATCGTCGCTCCGATATCGAGAGCGGCGTCGGCGGTCCGGAGAGCAGCGGATTCGCCGTCGGCGACGGCGAGCACGACCGGTTCGGGCGAGCGGAAGTCCCTGACGAGTCGCGCGACGGTCCCGACCGGCGCCGCGCCATCACAGCGGACGGCGTACAGGCCGTCGTATCGGCCGGTCGTGGCCGCCTGCACGGCGCGGTGTGTGCGCCGGCCGTGGGCCCGCCAGGCTTCGAGCGCGACGGCGTGGTCCTCCGCGCCGAGCGCGAGTCCGACGCCGACGCCGGGGCGCGTCCGCGCGAGTGCGTCGAGGACGTCCGCGTAGCCGCCGACGGTGCCGAACGGGCCGCCGGTGTAGGGCCGGAGGAACCGCTCGACTGCGGCCGTTCCCCGCGGCGTCGCGGCCTCGTCGCCGGCGACCGCCAGCGCGACCAGCGAGGCCACCCGGCGGCGTGCCCCCTCGTCGGTCGATGCCGTGTCGACGTCCGCGAGCAGGTCGGCGGCCGCCTCGGGGTCTCCCGAGACTGGTGCGTACAGGAGCGTCGAGTGTGCGACTGCCTCGGCGGGGTCATCGGTCGGACCGGCAACACCCGGCCGGCGTGCGATCCCAGCGCGGTCGGTGTCGACGTGCTCGCCCGGGACGGCGCCCGCCGCGACGACACCCGCGAGTGCCAGGGCCGGGTCGGGCTCGAATCCCGGCGGCCCGACCGCCGTTGCCACGTCGTAGGCGGCCCGGCTGGCGACGCCGTCGATCCCGAGCGAGGCGTCCGCCACGGCCGCGGGCCGGCCGAGTGAAAGCGTCAGGTCGGCGTCGGTCGCCCGGTCGGCCCCCGCGGGGAGCGCGGCGACGGTCACCTGGAAGGGCGTTCCGGCGGCTTCGAGGGCGTCGGCGAGCACGCCGAGCGCGGCGAGCGCGTCGCCGTCCGCCGCTGCCACGAGGCGGACGAATCCAGCCTCCCCGAGGGCGGCGGCGACGTCGCTGGTCGCGGATGCGGGTCCTTCGGGGTGGCCTGTTGTGGACATCTACAGGATGCGTTTCGCGGTGTCGTAGCTGTAGGTGAACTCCTCGTCGAGTTCGTCGCCGCGGTAGTAGTCGACCAGGCGGCGGATCTTCGACTCGGTGTTCTGGAGCGCGCGCTTGTTCTGGTAGTCGGTCGGGTTCTCCTCTATGTGGTCCCGCAGACGAACTGCCTGCCCTCGTCGCGGAGTTTGAGGCCGATCTCGCTCGGACTGTGACCGGCCTCGGCGAGGTCGACCACCCGCTGTTCGATGGCGTCCTCGTCGACGTCGCTCCACTCCGGTGGGTCGTCTGCCACGGGCCGGTCCGAACCGGAGGACCCGCGGCGGCGTGAGTGCATTCGTGCCATGGTTGGGGTTGGAACTGCACGGACCGCTCCGTGGTCCGCGAAACCGCTCGCGTGCGCCGGCTGGCGCGAACACCACCGCAATCCCGAGCCACCCAATCGGGTGGCGCTGTCGGATTTGCGGCCGTGCGTTCCCACTCGCACCGTGGCTGCCCGCCCTGTTAACGGTTTCTTTCCCCATCCGTGGGTAAGTCGCGGGTGGACCAGGCCAGCCGTGACGACTCTCTGTCCGCCAGAACAGCCACGCCGCTTATACACGCGGACACCGTAGCGGCCCGGAATGACACCGTCGCCGGTCCCGACCATCGTCGCCCGGGTCAGGGCCCAGTCCAGCATGATCGGCCTGGTACTGGTGTTCGGGATTGTCTTGGCCGGGACGATTGCGGTTGTTGTGCTGGGGGCGGGTGCGATCGAGGAGTCCCAGGAGCGGGTGTCCCAGGAGCGCACGGAGAAGGCGATGACGCAGTTCGACTCGAAAGCGGCGCTAGTCGCACTCGGGAGTTCCAACACACAGCAGGTCTCGTTCGGGGCCGACCGCCGGGGCAGCTACGACCTGGAGGAAGACAGCGGGTGGTTGCGCGTGACCATCGAGAACCAGTCGTCGGGGGACACAACGATACTCCTCAACGAGACGCTGGGCGCGGTGACCACGGAGAGTGCCAACAGCACGCTGGCCTACCAGGGCGGGGGCGTCTGGCGGACCGCCGGCGAGGATAGCAGCGTGATGCTCTCCCCGCCGGAGTTTCACTACCGCGGCGATACCTTGACGCTCCCCGTCGTGACCCTCAGTGGCGAATCTTCGCTGGGGGACCGCGCGTCGATCAGTCACGAAAAGACGATACAGAAGTATCCGAACGCGAGCGCCGACCTGGCGAACCCGGTGCAAAACCGGAAAGTCACGGTGACCGTCCAGAGTGAGTACTACCAGGGGTGGGGGTTCTACTTCGAGACCCGGACCGAGGGTGGTGTCTCCTACGACCACGGGAACAAGCGCGTCAATCTGACGCTGATAGACACGAATGGGCACCGGCCAATAACGGCCGGACTCGGCGTGTTCGGCGGGGGCAGCGGCGAGGTGGAAATCAAAGGCGGGAACTGGGACGATGCACTCGCCAGCTACAATTCTACCGCGTACACGGGCACGAGTGCACCCGGCTCCGGTGACTTCGCTTTCGGTGGTGACATCGTGACGAACCACGACCTCAAGTTCTCGGCTCAGGTCGGGATAGATGGTAACGTTACCACTTCCGGGTCGGTGGAATTCGCCACCTCGGGGAACAACCTCGACATCGAAGGATACCTTGCACACGGAGGCAACCTGACCTTCAACAGCCCCAGCGATAGCTGTAGCGACTTCGTGACAGAGTGGTGTAATGGGAATGGGTCGGTTGAATCTCGGGACTCTATCGACGCCGAAGTCAACGACAAGATAGATACCTACGAGTCGGACAGCAACAACAACAACGACGGGAATAGCTGTATAAATGCAGCCGACGGGTTGCGATGGGAAACGGGCGGCTGTGGGACGGAGATTACGCTCACGGCTGGCAACTATTTTGTGAACAATAGTGGGTTCCAGGCCTCTGATAGCAGTTACAAACTCATCCTCAATACGACGGACGGCGATATCGATATCGCCCTCGACGAGCGCACGTTCCAGATACAGAATGCCGAGGTGGAAGTCGTCGGCAACGGTACCGTCGAGGTGTATTCCACCAAGAGGTATCAGATTCAGAATAACGCGAAGCTGTGGAACGAGGGGTGGGACGCAGACCAGTTATGGCTGTACTGTTCATCGACGTGCGATTCGACGCCGTTAGAAGTCCAGAACTCGGATGTGAACGCGGTGTTCTACGGTCCCGAGACGAGTCAGACTCAAATAGAGGAATCCGATTTCTACGGAGCGGTAGCCACTGGCGGACAGGTTCAGGTCAAGACGAACAGCCGCATAATTTTTGATACCCAGCTCGAATCGCAGAACGTACTGTCGGGGCCAACGTTACCGTCCGTGTCGTATCTCGCTGTAGACTACCCGATTGGTGGCCCAGCGACAAGACCGCCCGGTCACCGGACCAGCGACAGGTCGATCTCGTGGGCAGTCACGTACAGCCGGGAGAAGGAGTCTCGCTGACACTCGGTCGTGTCGTTGGTCGGGCCCGAGCAGTCGAACCCCCCCTCCTCGAGGTGGTCGTGCCAGAGGTCGGCTCGCGGCGAGGTGACGTTGAGGATGACTGTCTGGTAGGTGTCGTCGGTATCGCTGACGACGACATCGCGTTCCTGGACTGCCCCCCGCACAAGCACAGTGCCCCCGCGGACGCTGAAGGTTGACGCCGATTGTGTCGCCGGGATGGTGATGTGGACGCTCTCGTCGTTGCTGAGCACCGGCGGGTCCGAGACCACGATTCCCGCCTCCCGGTTCGTCCGCAACACGGCGCCGGCCTCGTAGACGAGCCGCCGTTCGTCGTCGAGCCGCTGGACCACCGACCGGATGCGGTAGCTGGTGTCGTTGTCCCAGGAACTCCCGTCGTCGAGGTGGATCCGGACCGTCACGTTCTCGCCGACGACCAGGTCCGAATCCCCGATGTCCATCTCCGTCGCACGGCTCGGGGCGTGTTCGGTGTAGAGTTCAGCCATGTTGGCGTGCAGGACGTCGAACGCGGTCTCTGCGTTCCGGTTCTGCTCGGCCGACCGAGCCTCTTCGAGGACGCTGAACCCGGGACCTGACACGATAACAATCGACGTGACGACGAGGCTGAACACGAGAACGTACCCGATGACCTCGCTGACAGCGCGGTCGTCGGCACCGAAGCAGTCAGGCATTCCGTATCACCAGTTCGTCCGCCGACTCGTCGTAGACGACGGCGACCTCGCCGCCGTTCGCCGACGAGTCACCGACGGCGGTGGTGGTTTCGACCTCGACGGTCACCGACACGTCAAGGTCGGTCGCGTTGAGATGGAGCTGTCCGCCGTTTCCCGGGTCGAGTTCGATCCCGTAGGTCGTCCCGGCCACCCGACTCGGGAACGTCTCGTTGACCGTCACGGTAGACGGGTCGTCCCCGGCCTCGACGAGACGGTCGGCAGCCTCGACGTTCCCAGCGACGTGCTGGCCGATGACCTCCAGTTCCTGGCGGACAACGTCTTCCCGGGTATCGTCGACGAACCCCGTACCGGCGATGAGCAACCCGGCCGTGAGAAGCCCGGTAACCGCCAGCGTGAGGGTGTATCCAAGCGTGACCGAGATGGCCCTGTCAGTCATCGTCCTCACCCGGTCGTATCGTGATATCCGTCTCGTACTGGAGCCGCTGGGACTCGTAGACGTACTCGATGTCCAGCACGTCGATGCGGACAGTGACCGTCGGCGACGACCCGTCGAAGTCGTTCTCGTCGACACCGGGCGTCGACCCGTTCGCCTCGACGGTCACGTTGTAGGTGCCATTGATTCGGTCCGCATTCCCGAACGAGACGTTCTTGGAGTTATAAGCGGTGTAGGTTCGTTTGTTGTCGTCCAGTTCGGAGTCACAGACAGTGCCCGGATTATTCGTGACTACCCCGGCAGTCAAATTGATGGTGAAAGGGGTCCCCCCCAAGTCCTCACAGGTAGAAACTAGCCCTGTGTCGTCGCGTACAGTAATATTGTTGGTGACGCCGGAGACTGGCGATTCGTAGACGGCCAGCCGCCAGAACTGGCTGCCGCCCGACTCGTTGATGAAGATGTGCAACGCGTCGCCCTCGCTGGTCGCAAGGCCGCCCTCCACCTGGAACTCCCCCTCGACAGTCCGGTTGGCCTCCGTCACCAGGTCCCAGTCAGTCTCTCCGGAGGCGTTTGTGAAGTTCGTAGGGTCCGAGGTCGCGTTGTTCTGGGCTCGTGCCTCCACGACCGTTCCGGGCCTGTTGATATCAACCGTCACGACCCGGCCCCGGCGGGCGTTCTGCGTCCCTCCCTGGGCGCTCACGTTCCCGAGGCTGTCCTCGGCGTTGTCGACCAGTCCCGAGGTGTTCTGTTCGTTGATTTCGACGGCGAGGGCTTCGGAGCCGTCGGCGACCTCGTGGCGGTAGGTGAGCGCGTCGCTCGCCCCCGTGGTCTCGCCCCGGGTGGCGAGATTCCCGGTGAAGATGGCCGAGTTCACCACGACTGCGAGTGCCAGGAATGTCACCGCGAGCACGACCCCGGCAATGAGGATGATCTGGCCGCGGTCGTTCAGATCCGCCACGCGACCACCTCCACGCGGACGTGGTTGTAGAGTTCCCGGTGCCCGCTCCCGGTCCCGGCGTCGGGGGCGTAGAAGTCACTCGTGTTCCCGATTGCCGTTCCCGTCGTGGTGCCGTTGGCGAAGCGGAGTTCGTCGCTGTCGAGAAGCGTTACCGTCCGGCTCGCCGAGACGGCGTGGTCGCTGGGTTCGCCCTGGAAGACCAGTCGTTGTCGCTCGGTCTCCCCGTTACTCGTGTGGTAGACGAGGTAGACGTTGTAAGCGATATTCCGCGGGCCGTAGGTCCGGTCGAGTGCCTCGGTGAAGTTCGTCTCGGTCAGGTTCGTGGTGTAGTGGTCCTCGTTGTCCGCGTTGTGGAATTCGCTGGCGGTGCCGTTCCAGTACAGCAGGGCTCGCTCGATATCTCCGGACGCGGCGGCACTCGCGAGGACGCCGTCGCCGGTCGCCTGGAGTTGGTTCTCGAGGTGCTGGTTCGACGTGCTGGCCGACAGCGGCGTCACGGCCGTCATCTGGAGGGAGAACGCGACGCCAGCCAGCACGATCATCGAGGCCACGACCGCCTCCAGGGAGTGTGCCTGGCCGCGCTCGCCACTGCCGGTGGTGGACGGTCGGTCACTGGCACGGCTCCCCGGCGTCGCTCGCCGGGCCCGCGCCTCGTCGATCCCACTCACCTCCGGATCCACGTCGGGCGGTCGGGCCGCCATCACCAGACCACCACCTTCATTGTGACGTCCTCCCCAGCGAGGGAGACGACACGCCGGGCGGTCACTGTCGCGTCGTTCGCCGTCGGCGGCGCGCCACCCGTGGTCAGCGTGACGTCGTCCGAGTCGCCACAGTCACTCGACGCCTCCTGCGCGAGGCTGTCGGTACCCCCGTCCCAGCAGAGCGTCGTGGACCCGGCGACGCCGGCGGAGGCGTTGCCCTCCAGGGTGACGTTCAGGTTCGACGTGTTGGTCACTCCGGCCCGCTCGTGGAGTGCGTTCCCGTCGTATCGGCAGTCGCTCGGACTCCCCAGGCCGTCGTCGTAGCGGCTGTCGTTGAAGAACTCGACCGCGCAGTCGTTTTCGAGCACGAACGGCTCCTCGGGGTGTCCCAGTTGCCCCTGGGCGAGTCGGTCGCCCACCCGGTCGGCCATCACGGGATGTTCGGCCCCGGTGACGACGAAGGGCTGTAACATGCCCGGAACGAACGAGAAGACGAACACTATCACGACGAGAAAGAGGCTGATCCCGATGGCGAAATCCAGGGTCGTCTGTCCCCTCGGTCGGTCTCTCGACGGACTCCGCGTCACTCCCTTGGTAAACGTACCGGCCGCTCTTAGCCGTTATGGTCGGATTCACTGCGAGAGTGGAATCCCGGTTCTTCTACGGACTCCTGCGCACAGAGCGTGGATATGGACTGTTCAGTAGAGTTCCGAACGGAACGTGGTCCAGGTCAATAATCGTTGTAATCTTTCTCGTTGTATGAACTACAGTCCTGTCCGTTGATTGTCGAATTGGTGCAGTCGAAGGTACTCGCGTAGACATCTCCCTCGACAGTGCTATCCTTTACTTTGACATCTCCGTCGGTTGCGACGTCACCCGTCACCGTCGAGCCAGCCAATATCTTAACGCCGGAGCCGCCTGTGGATTCGACGTCGCCATCGACACTGGTTCCGTTGTCGAGGCTGATCACTCCGCCCGTCCTGACGTCACCCAACACCGTCGAGCTATCCGTCCCAATCTTGTTGCCGCCCGTAGATTCGACACCGGCTTTGACAGTCGTGTCATCTATCGTGTCGATGGTGCCCTGGGCCACGATTTTCCCGCCAATGGTGCTGCTGTCGGGGTCGACGTCCCCGTCCGTCGTGATGGCGCCGTCGACACGCGAGTTGCTATTGATTTGCACGGTCCCGGTGGTGTCCACATCTCCAGTGACCCGGGAATTGCTCTGGATATTCACGCTCCCCTCTGCATCAAGATTGCCATTGATTTGTGAACCGCCATTGAGATCCGCGCCTGACGACGAGTTAACGTTCCCGTTGACAACAGACCCGGTTTTAAGCTTGATATTGTTGCCGTCGAGCGCAGTTGCATTCGCATCGTAGGTGGTACCACCATCGTAGTTGATATTGCCCTCTGCCTCGGTCACACCGATCACCGCCCCGCCACCCTTGATATCAAGATTGTGGACATCGTAGTCATCGAGATCGCATTCGAGGACAAACCCATCAATCTCCACATCGCCCGGTGGTGGGGTTTGCCCGTCAAGCCAGCTACAATCCCGGTCCGGGTCAGGTACGCCCCCACCGCCCCCATCGCTCCCACTGCTCCACTCCCCAGTAATTTCCGGAACCGAATACGACGCGAGAACATAGCCGCGGTCACCCGAGGATGCATTCCAGACGAGACGCACCGTTTTCCCCTGCTGGACCCACAGGGAGATGTCGGTCCCGACAGTGGCGGTGTCAGTGGGGTCGAACGGTGTGTCGTCGTGGACCCAGGGGTGTGTGGTATCGTCGACCCGGAGGTAGAGTCGGTCTGCGTCGAGAGGTTCGGACACGGATTCGATTCTGACTGTCACCAACCCGTCGCCAGTAAGCGTGGCTTGCGTGTTGGCGAAGCTATCGGTCTGCGAGGACGGAACCCCTTCGTCGTAGTGGACGATGACTTCTGCGTCTGGCTTCGTGAGACGCACATCCCCGAGGCTTCCGAACACGGCCGGGGCAACGGCCGCGACAAGCACCATGGTCAGAGCCAGCATCAGGACGACGCCGATAACCGGGCTCACACCGCGGGCACGCGACGGGTCGGAAGTGGGAATCATTTGTCGAGCCGTGGGGCGTAGGCCGTCTGGCCGAGTGCCGAGGCTGTCGGATCAGCAACGCAAAGTGTGGCTTCTGGACACATAAGTTTGACTTCCTCGCCGAATCTTTTTGCGCCGTCCGGTCCGACAGCCCGTATGGTTTCGGAACTGTTCGACGAGTCGCGCTGGCGGGCGGTGGAGGGGTTCGACTTCCGCGATGTCACCTACCACCGCGGCGGAGACGTCCCCGCGGTCCGCATCGCGTTCGACCGGCCGGCGGTGCGCAACGCCTTCCGGCCCGAGACGGTCGACGAACTGTACACGGCGCTGGACCACGCCCGCCGCCAGCCCGACGTCGGCTGTGTCCTCCTGACCGGGAACGGCCCCTCCCCGAAGGACGGCGGCTGGGCCTTCTGTGCGGGCGGCGACCAGTCCATCCGCGGGGAGTCCGGGTACGAGTACAGCGAGACGCGATGCGTCTCGGAATCGGCGAGCGGTGACGAACCGCGAGCCAGCGAGGACGAGGAGGCGCCCGCCCGCGAGGGCGTCGGCCGCCTGCACATCCTCGAAGTCCAGCGACTCATCCGCTTCATGCCGAAACCGGTCGTCTGCGTCGTGCCGGGGTGGGCCGTCGGCGGCGGCCACAGCCTGCACGTCGTCTGTGACCTGACCGTCGCCAGCGAGGAGGCCATCTTCAAGCAAACGGACGCGGACGTGGCCAGTTTCGACGCCGGGTTCGGGTCGGCGTATCTCGCCCGACAGGTCGGCCAGAAGCGGGCCCGCGAGATTTTTTTCCTCGGACGCGACTACGACGCCCGCGAGGCCGCCGAGATGGGGATGGTAAACGAGGTGGTCCCCCACGAGGACCTGGAGGCGGTCGCCCTGGAGTGGGCCGACGAGATCACCCGCAAGTCGCCGATGGCCATCCGGATGCTCAAGTACGCGTTCAACCTCGCCGACGACGGCATGGTCGGCCAGCAGGTCTTCGCCGGCGAGGCCACCCGCCTGGGCTACATGACCGACGAGGCCCGGGAGGGCCGGGACGCGTTCAACGAGAACCGCGAGCCACAGTTTCGGGACTTCCCCTGGCACTACTGACAGTTTCGCCGGGACTTGACTCCGGGTATGCACAGTTTGCGGGCTCTGAGCCCCAGGACACGTGCCGTTACACCTGCTCGGCGAACCCGAACCTGGGTTTCACGTCGGTAACCTCGACGGTCACGGTTTCGCCCTCCGTCGTGTCCGGAACGAACAGCGTGTACCCCTCGACCTTTGCGATTCCATCGCCCTCGCTGCCGACGTCAACGATTTCGACCTCGCGCTCGTCCCCGACGCGAACCGGCGCAGTGAGTCGCCCCTTAGCCACGAGGTACAGCTCCGAGGAAGCGTCCCGCGAGGCCTCCGGGCGGACCTGCCGGACGTACTCGAACTCCTCGTCGATGTCGGCCTCCAGGTCCGCGAGGTCGCGGCCGTCGAAGACCTTCACCGCGAGGTCCCCGCCGGCAGCCAGGAGGTCCGTCGCGACGTCGAGAGCCTGTCGGGCGAGGTGGACCGAGCGGGCGTGGTCGAGGTCGTACTCGCCGGTCATATCCGGTGCCATGTCCGAGAGGACGACGTCGACAGGCCGGTCGCCGCCCTCGCCGGTGACCGCGGCGACCGCCTCGCGGACTGCGTCTCCGGTCTCACTCTCTGTGAGGTCCCCGCGCACGTACCGAACGGTCGCCTCCGGGTCCTCGAGCGGGTCGATCCGCTGGCGGTCGACGCCTACGACGACGCCCCCGGGACCGACGCGCTCGCTCGCCACCTGCAGCCAGCCACCCGGCGCGGCCCCCAGGTCGACGACGGTCCGTCCCTCTCCCAGCAGCCCCGCCGTCTCGTCCAGTTGCTGGAGTTTGTAGGCCGACCGGGCACGGTAGCCCTCCTGTTTGGACTTGTTGTAGTATTCGTCCTTGCCGCTCATGTGTCCATCACTGCGCTCCTCCTGCTCCGCGTGAAAACGGCGTGTGTCTCCCCAGTCATACGAAGATGGACGCTATCGAGGCGGAAAGGGACATCGGATGGCACCCGGGTGCCAGTGATGGCCGCGTTCGACAGTTCCCACATTGGTCGAATGATTGGGAATAAATATTAATATTCCCGAATATTATCCCTGACATGGGCGGAGAAGTTCGCGCTGACGACCGCGGGCGAGTCACGATACCGAAAGAGGTACGCGACCGGTATGGCGACCAGTACCGGCTGGTCGAACTGGACAGCGGCATCAAACTGGTGCCGATCCCGGAGGATCCGCTGGCGGAACTCCGCGCGGCCGCGACGGACGAACTCCGCGACGCGTCGCTGAGTGATCTCGAAGCCGCAGCCAGCGAGGAGGCACGGGAGCAACCGGGTGAGCATGTACGCTGACCTCGACTTCTGGCTGGCGTTGTTGACGGACGACGACTGGCTGAGCGACCGGGCCGAGCACCTCCTCGAGGAACACGAGGGGAAACTGGAGGTGTCGCTGGCCACGTTCATCGAACTGCTCCTCGTCGAGGAACGGTACACCTTCGACCGCGAGCGGGCCGTGACGGCCATCCTCGAATTGGCGACATACTCCGGGGATCCGGACGACGTCTATCAGGCGTCGGAACATATCGACGAGGGACTGAACACGTTCGACGCGTTCCACGCCGCGCTCTCGGGAGGGCGCATCGTTTCCAGTGACGGCGCATACGACGACATCGGTAGCCCCGAACGCATCCGACTCGAACCCGACGGGGGCGTCGTCGTCGACACCCATCGTCCCCCGCAGGTCGATGTCGCCGTCACCTCCACACTCACGTCGACGTCCACCCCGAAATTCTCTGCGACGGCCTGGGCGGTCAGTTGCGAGCAGGCCGACGTCCCCGGGCCGCCCGCACCCTCGTGGAGTTCGGCCTCGTAGATGGCCCGCCCGATGTCGACGCTACACGACCGGACGTCGTCTTGCTCTCCGCCGGTGGCGGTGAGCGTGATCTTCGCCGCCTCCGGGTCCTGTTCGTAGCGTTCCTTCAGCGGTTCCTGCTCGGTCGCAAGGTCTGTCTCGCTCTCGGACATACTCCCTGTGGTAGGGGCCGTCCCGTGTTAAACGCCTCGCGGAACCTCGTCTCCCGTGCACGCGACCCCTGTCACTCGCCGGCCAGTTCGAGCACGTCGTCGAAGAACGTCAGCGAGTCGTTTGGGCCCGGATTCGCCTCGGGATGGTACTGCCGGGTGATGATTCCCAGGTCGTCGCTTTCCAGTCCCTCGGGGGTGTCGTCGTTGACGTTGACCTGCGTCACGTCGAGTTTCTCGCCGGGATCGGCGACGGTGTAACCGTGGTTCTGGGTGGTCATCACGACCTGGTCTGTCCGCAGGTCACGAACGGGCTGGTTGACCCCGCGGTGGCCGAACTCCATCTTCTCGGTCTCGCCCCCGAGGGCGCTGGCCACGACCTGCTGGCCGAGACAGATGCCGGCAATGGGTTTCTCACCCACGTAGGTCTCGACGACTGCCCCGGCCGTCTCGAAGTTTTCCGGGTCGCCGGGCCCGTTCGAGATGAACAGGAGGTCCGGGTCGGCAGACTCGACGTCGTCGACGCTGGCGTCGTATGGCAAGACGTGCACGACGGCGTCACGCTCGACCAGCGAGTCGATGATCGACCCCTTCGCGCCACAGTCCAGCAACGCGACCCGCTTGCCCTCGCCCTCGGCGTTGACGACGTGGGCCTCCCCGACAGAGACTTTCGCCCCGATGTCGGTGTGCTCGGACATGTGCCGACACTGGCCGAGTTGCTCCAGAGCGGCCGCCTCGGTCGCGTCCGGGCCCGCAGCGACGCCACACTTCATCGCGCCGTGGTCGCGGATCTCGGTGACAATCTCCCGCGTGTCGACGTGGTCGACCGCTGGCGCCCCCTCCTCGCTCAGCCACTCGGCGACGTCGTCGGTCATCTCGCGGGCGACCACGCCGTTTGGCTGGACGCTGTCGGACTCGAAGCGCTCCGCTCGGACGCCGTAGTTGCCGATCAGCGGGTACGAGAATGTGAGGATCTGCTCCTCGTAGCTCGGGTCCGTGAGGCTCTCCTCGTAGCCCGTGTAGGCGGTCGTGAACACCAGTTCCCCGCGTGTCGTGCCCGGCGAGCGCGCGCGTCCTTCCACCACGCGCTCGCCCTCGATGGCGACGTAGGCGTCCGACATTACGAGATGCGTACGAAATACCCCCTGATAAGCATTGCTTTCGAAGCCGAGTTACGAATTTCGTAGCGTTGAAGTGAGGGCCGGGCGAACGTACGCATCTCGATGGACGAGGTCGACAGGCAGATACTCGACGTGTTGCGCCGGGACGCACGCACTCCCTACACCGAGATCGCGGACGAGATCGGTACCTCGGAGGGGACCGTCCGCAACCGCGTCGAGTCGATGATCGAGGAGGGCGTCATCGAGCGGTTCACCGTCGCGACGCGGACGGGCAACGTCAAGGCGATGGTCGAGATCGATGTCGACGTGAACGTCCATACTGAGGGCGTCACCGAGGAGATGGCCGACTGGCCGGAAGTGGATTTCGTCTGGCAGGTCTCCGGCGAGGAGGACATCGTTCTGGTGGCCGACGCGGCCGACACGTCGAGCCTGAACGAACTCATCACCCGGGCTCGCGAGCGCGAGGAGGTGCTCTCGACGAAGACCCGGCTCATCCTCGACGAGTGGCTCGGCCGGCGGGCCGCACCCCCCTCCGGCGAGTGAGAGTGACTCGATGGAAACGCTGGAATATTAATTGTTACTCACACCAGAGTAGATCCACTGTAACGTCAGTTCGACAGCATCAGGAGCGCACCCAGACGACTGCCTCGCCGTTGTCGAGCGTGAGAGCGGAGAGCGATGCGTCAGTCCCCGGTGTGACGACTGCCGGTTCCCACGGTCGGTCGGGTGGACCGTCGTGGCTGGCCCCTCCATGTTCCCGACGAACAGCACGCCCGCCCCGTCGGGGGACTCCCGGTAGCAGTAGTAGACGACAGTCCCGTCGACGGGGTGGACGTAATCGAAGACCTCGACCGGTTGAGTGGGCGTGAGGATCTCCAGATAGACGTCGTCGTGGGGGACACCCGCCTCGACTACCTCGGGCGTCCAGAACCCCACCTCCGTGACGCCACTCTCGTAGTGCGCACCGAGCCGTCCCGCGAGTTCCTTCGCGGCCGCGAAGTCGCTGTCGTGTCCCGCCCGGACTGTCCTGTGCCACTCGCGCAGGGACGCTGTTTCGTCGGGCAGTACCCTGATCCGATCTTCCATGTGCGTACCGCTCCTTGGTTGCCACACACGGCGGTTACAAATAACTCACCGACTCCGGCGTGAGTGGGGTGAGCAGTCCCGGTCCGGTCCGGCGACCCCGTCTCTAGGGCGAGGACCGGTAGAAAACGCCCAGAGCGACGAGAACGGCTGCCGCGAGAACGCCCCCGAGGAGAAGCCAGGCGAGGGGTGCTCCCCCGTCAGTGTCCGCGTCGGCGGGCGTCCCAGCGGACGTACGCTCGGCGGTGTCGGGGTGGAACGCCTCGGCCATCGCCCGGAGCGGTTCGACGACGCGGGGCCCGGCTTGGCTCACGAGGTTCTCGTCCACGACGAGCGTCCGGTTCGACCGGACAGCGATCGTCGAGGCGAACGGTTCGCCTTCGGGCAGTCCGGCGTGGCTCGGGGCGACGATCCACTCGGGGTCCTGTTCGAGAACGACCTCGTCTGAGATTTCGACGTATCCCGTGACGCCGGCCTCGGCCGCGACGTTCCGGCCGCCGGCCGTCTCGACGAGGTCGTGGATGAACGTCCCGTCGCCGGCGGCAAAGCCAAAGAAGTAATACAGAACCCGGGGCCGGTCACGGCCCTCGACGGACTCCCGGACCTCCTCGACGGCGGCCCGCGTGTCGGCGACCGTCTCGTTTGCGGCCTCGCACTCGCCGACAAAGTGGCCGTACAGCTCCGTCTTCGTGTAGATGGTCTCGAAGGAGTCCTCGAGGGGGAACTGGTAGACTGCGAGGCCGGCCCCGCGGAGTTGCCCGAGTGTCTCCTCGCCCTGGAGAACGCGGACCTGCCCGCGGATGTGCCCGGCGTCAGGATGAACGAACTCCTCGACGAGTTGCGCTCGACGGCCGACGGGGACCGCCAGCAGTTCCAGCACCAGTAGTTCGACGCGGCAGTCGAGTGCGTCTCCCGAAGCGTTATCCGGGTGGCAACCCTACAATCGTCGCATGGCAACGGTCGATTTCGTGGCTGCGAACCTCCCGCTCGTGTTGACGTTGCTCGGGGGCGGGCTCATGATCGCGGAGGCGTTCGCACCCG
>PXSU01000115.1 GCA_003022745.1 Halobacteriales archaeon SW_9_67_25 | reverse complement strand
GTGGATGGCCCCCGAGGAGTCCGAGACTGCGACGACGTCGGCACCGCGGTCGTCGATCAGCCTGGCAGCGACCGAGCCGGCGTTGCCGTAGCCCTGGACCGCGACGGTCGCGTCGGCGATGTCCCGTCCGAGATACGAGAAGGCTTCCCGGGCGACGAGCATGACCGACCGACCGGTCGCTTCGACGCGACCCTCGCTACCCCCGCTCTCAATGGCCTTGCCGGTGATGACGCCCGGCTCGGTCGTGTTCTCCAGGGTCTCGTAGGTGTCCTTGATCCAGTTCATCTCGCGTTGGCCCGTGTTGACGTCCGGGGCGGGGATGTCCCGGTCCTCGCCGACGAGTGGGCGGAGTTCCGTGGCGTAGGACCGGGTGATGCGTTCGAGTTCGCTCGCCGAGTACTCGACGGGGTTGATGACGATCCCCCCTTTCCCGCCGCCGTACGGGATGTTGACCGCGGCACACTTGAACACCATCCACCCGGAGAGGGCCTTCACTTCGTCGCGGGTGACGCCCGGATGGAAGCGGATCCCGCCCTTGTAGGGGCCGCGGTCGCCGTTGTACTGCGAGCGGAAGGCTTTGAACACCTCGACGGAGCCGTCGTCCATCTCGACGGTGAGATTCGCCTCGAGGACGCGCTCGGGGTGTTTGAGTCGCTCCAGGACGTCCGGCGTGGCGTCCAGGAAGGCTGCGGCGTCGTCGATCTGCTCCTGGAGACTCTCGAACGGGTTCGCCTCCTCTGACATACCTCACACCTGACCGAGCGACGGGAAAAACGTACCGCCAGTGTGTCGTTTCGGTGCAGAGTGTCCCCCCGTGGTCGGGATCAGTTCTCGTCGGCGGCCACACTGCGCTCCAGAATCCGTTCGGCCTGTGTGACCAGTGGGGCGTCGATCATCTCGCCGTCCACCTCGAAGACGCCGCGGTCCTCGCTTGCGGCCCGGTCGCGCGCATCCAGCACCCGCTCGGCCCACTCGACGCGCTCGGGAGCCGGGGTGAACGCCTCGTTGACGACCGTCACCTGGCTGGGATGGATGACCATCTTCCCGTCGTAGCCCATCTCGATGCCACGTTCGGTGTCGGCTCGCAACCCCTCGGTGTCCTCGAAGTCGGTCCAGAGCGTGTCGATGGCGTCGATGCCCGCCGCGCCCGCCGCGGTGACCACCCGCTGGCGGGCATAGAGGAGTTCGGTCCCCTCGGCGGTACGGGTGGCCCCCACCTCTGCCGCGAGGTCCTCTGCGCCGAACAGTACCGCGTCGGTCGCGTCCGCGGCGGCGATCGACTCGGCGTGGAGGACGCCCGCCGCCGATTCGACCAGTGCCAGCACCGGCAGGTCCGCGCCGTACTTGGCGAGCAGGCCTGTGAGTGTTTCGACATCGTCCGCGCCGTCGACTTTCGGGAGCATGACGCTGTCCGGGAGTGTTTTCGAGAGCACCACAGAGAGGTCCTCAGCCGCGATACCAGTCGGGTTGACCCGCACACAGACCTCGCAGTCGGGGTCGATATCCTCGAGTACGTCGGCGACCGTCTCGCGGGCCGTCGCCTTCGCGTCGGACGCGACAGCGTCCTCGAGGTCGAAGACCACGACGTCAGCGCCGGTCGCCGGTGCCTTCCGCATCAGGCCGGGCTGGTCGCCGGGCGAGAACAGGACGCTCCTGCGTGCCATACATGCGCGGGACCGGATTCGAACCGGCGGACCCCTACGGGACAGCGTCCTAAGCGCTGCGCCTTTGGCCTGGCTCGGCTACCCGCGCTCGCACGACGTGCGTCCCGCGGGGGACGCCCGCGTCGTGGTCGAGTGATTCGGCCGGCACGATAATAAACCACCCGAGACGGTACCATCCCGGCCCAGCCATACCGGTGGACGTAATGTTTGATACTTCCCAGCCCGTCTCTCTGGGGATGAATATATCATTGCGTCCGTCCACCGGTATATTTGTGTTGCGAGACCCTACTCGGAGAGTGTGACTGCCGAGACGCTGACGCCGGCCGACCGCGAGCGACTCGCGGCGTTCCGGGCTGCCGAGGAACTCTCTGACCGGTACCGCCGACGAGCACGAGGCTTACTTCGAGGCCAAAGCGGAGTGGTACGACCTCCGCGGCCGTGAACTCGCCAGTTCCCCGCCACCGGAGGGACTGCCGGGGACCACGGTCACGGTCGACGGCCAGGGTGTCCACGTCCACGGCGTCACGCACGCCGACACACCCGAGGAACGCGAGCACCTCCGTCGACACGTCGGGTCCTGGGTCGAGAACATCGACACGCTTTCGACCCGGTTCAGGGAGGCAGCGTTCTCTCTCGTCGACGCAGGCAGCACCGTCTACGGCGACGCCTTCGAGGACGTGCTGGGCGACATCGCGTCGGCGCTGTTCACGAGCCACGAACAACTGGCGACCGGTCGGGACTTCGAGGCCTTCAGGCTGTCGCGGGCGGCGGCGGCCGACCCCGACCTGCTCGCCGACCTCCAGCGTTACTACGCCCGGCGGTTCCTCCCCCAGCCCGTCGAGCGCGAGTGGCTCCGGCGCCACGACCCGGAACTCGAACTCGCGTAGGCACAACGCACTTGCGGTCGGCTGTCCTACCCCGGGACGTGTACCGGGCCAGCGACGAGCGCGACAACGAACAGTGGCTCGCGGACCTCAACGAGGCGGCGGACCGCCTGGGGTTCTCGACGGAGGCGCGTTCCCGTGCGGCCGACGTCTTCCTCTCGGCGCTCCCCGAGTCCGACCGCTCCAAGCGGGCGACGCTCGCGGCAGCACTGTACGTGGGCGGGCTCGTCGCTGTACTCGACGCCGCCGGACTCGACCCACCAGGGTGGTGACCGGAGTGCCCGCCGCTACTCCCGGTGTTCTTCGCCGTCGCTCCCTTCGGATTCCTCTCCGTCCGCGTCGTTCTCTTCGCCTTCGGTTCCCGCTCCCTCGCTCTTCTGGTCCTGCTCTGTGTCGCTCTCGCCGGCTTCCCCCTCGACGGTGATCGTGACGGGTTCGTCGTCGCTGTCGCCGACGCCGTCGAGGACTCTGTCGAGGTTACACACGGTGTTGAGCTGATCCTGGACGTCCTCGACTATCTCGCCGACGAGGTCGCTCGGCGCCATGGCGCTGTACTCGAAGGGGTTGTTTCCGGCGCCGCCACTCTCGCGTTTGCTCCGGGTCACCTTCCCCTCCTCGTGGAGTTCGGCCAGCGCCTCCCGGACGGTACTCGGATAGAGGCCGGTGCCCTCGGCAACCTCCTCGCTCGTGCTGTCGGGGTTTTGCCGCAGGTGGACGTAGATACGCGCACGCGTCTCGGTGTCCAGCACCCACGAGAGCAGGTCGACGAAACTCTCGTCGAACTGCTCCATCGCGCGGTCGGCCTCCCGCTCGATCCGTTCTCTGACGTCCCGCTGGGTCCCCTCGGCGCTGCCATCGACGCTACCCGCGTCGTGTTTCCTCTCTGAAGTATCGTCGGCAGACATGTGTCGTCTCTAGACGGACGAAAGCGACTGCCTGTTAAAAACCCTTGGCTGGCGGGCCGTCAGACGCGGGGCCGGCCCCGGACGGTCGGGGGTGTCACTCCCCGTCGACCACGAGTGCCGCGGCGAGCGCGTCGGTGCCACGCTCGTCCCGGATGCGACGCTGCCGGCTCGCCCCGCTCTCGCGGTCGTACAAGTCCCGCAATTGCGTCGTGGCCGTGTCGCATCGCGCGCCACTTGTTCTCGTCGAGCAACTCACGCCGGTGGCGCGAGCCCGTCTCGCCGTCGTCGTACCGGGCGCTCAGGTCCGCCACGAGGGCGCGGGTGTACCTGACGAACGCGAGTACCACCTCGGGGTCGGCCTGGCCGTCCGGGGTGCGCACCTCGACGGTCCCGTGGCCGGTGTGTGGCCGCACGTCGTACCACAGTTCGCCGCGGTCGTTGATCGACCCCGTTTCGAGCATGCGCCGCTCGAACCGCTCGAACTCCTCGAAGGAGGCGAACGTCGTCGGCATCCCCGTGTTGGGCAGCCCCTCGAAAATCTTCGCCCGGGCCGACTGGAGTCCGGTATCGAAGCCGTTCCAGTACGGGGAATTGGCCGAGAGGGCGAGCATCACGGGCAGGTGCCACCGGAGTTCGTTCGCGATCCAGACGGCCTTGTCCGGGTCGTCGACGCCGACGTGGACGTGCACGCCCGCGGTGGTGTTGCGGTGCTGGGGGTACTGGATGCGGTCTAGCTGTGACCGGTAGCGCGGCTTCTCGGCGTGCTCGAGTTCGCGCCACCGTGCGAGGGGATGCAACCCCGCGGCAGCGATCCGGTAACCGTGTGCGCTGGCGTGGTCGAGGAGTGCGTTCCTGACGGCGTGTACGTGCTCGGCGGCCGCCCCGATTGACTCGATCAGCGGGGTCTGGGTCTCGATGACACACTTGAACAGTTCGTGGTCGAGCCTGTCTGCCAGCAAGTCGGGCGGGTCGGACCCGTAGACGAGTTCGTCTGTCCCGGCGGTCGGACGACCGGCACTGTCGACGACGAAAAACTCCTCCTCGATACCCAGCGTGCCCGTCCGGTCGAACGCGTCGGCGTCGCCGCCCTCCATCTCCCCGGTCTTGTCGCCGGGCCGGCTAAAATATTCCCATTGGCAGACTTCGTCGCTGCCTGCAACCGAAATCTACTCTTTCTGTCGTGGCGAGGTTCCTAGCAGAGAATGCCGAACTTCGATGTCGTCGTCGCCGGGGGTGGCCCCGCTGGGCTCCAGTTCGCTCGCGAGCTGGGCCGGCGTTCGGAGTACTCGGTCGTGGTGCTGGAGCGCAACGAAGAACTCGCGGATAACGACAAATCGACAGGGGGAACGTTCCACCAAGTCGTTGAGGGGTTCGACATTCCCGACAGCGTGGTGATGGATTCGAGTCCCGACGTTGTCTTCGAGGGTCCGGACGCCACGTCCCGATTAGCAATCCCGAATTACGTACTCGATTTCCCCGCGTTTGTCGCGTATCTGGGCGAGGACGCGCAGGGCCACGGCGTGGCAATCGAAACTGAAGCGAGGGTGGTAGAACCGATTACGAACGGTAGCGCCGTCGTGGGTGTTCGCGCCCGGCAGGGTGGCCAGCTGCGAGAATTCCGGGGCGATATCGTGGTCGACGCGACGGGACCTGCAGGCGTGTTGACCAGCGAGTTGGGCATGTGGAACCCGGATGCGGCACAGCGCGGTATCGGCAAAGAATACCAGGTTACGGGGTCGTTCGAGAGTGATTCGATGCTGTTCCGGTTCGATCACAGGTACGCGCCCGGCGGGTACGCCTGGGTCTTCCCGGCCGGTGACGGCGTGTTCAAAATCGGTGTCTGTTGGGTGACTAACCTCTACGAGCGCCACAGACCGGCCCACGACGGCGGGATCGACGACTACCTGCAGCAGTGGATCGACAGCGACGACCGGTGGAGTGTCGACGACATCCAGGCGATTCATGCCGGGCAAGCGATCTCGGACAACTCGATCAACCGGCGGGCTGGCGACGGAGTAGTGGCCGTGGGCGATGCGGTTTCGAGCATCAACCCGCTGTTCGGTGAAGGGATTCGACCGGGCATGGAGTCGGCCGTGATGGCTGCCGACGTCGTCATTGACGCGCTCGACACCGGGGACGTTTCACGGGCGAAGCTCGTCGAGTACGAAACGCGATGGAACACGGAGAAGGGCACGAAGTGGAAGACCCAGCGGATGGTCGGCGAACTCCTGTACGACTTCGACACAGACCAGCAGAACCGGTTCGTGCAGAAAGCCGGTGAGCTATCCACGGAGCAGACGGA
>PXSU01000114.1 GCA_003022745.1 Halobacteriales archaeon SW_9_67_25 | reverse complement strand
GTCTTCCATCGCGCCAGCAAACCCTTTTCCTCGCTCGGTCTCTCGCAGGTCTTTCTGTTTCCAGCCTTTCATCCGATCCAGATCGTCAATACCGCAGACCCGCTCAAACTCCCGTGAGGGCAATCCCGATATCTTCTTGAAAAACTCGACCATCACCGGAGGGTCAGCAAACATCGCTTCAGCAAAGTCTTCTTGTGACGCTGCACTCCAGCGGATGACTTCCGCTTCACCTCGCTCGTCTACCTCGAAATGACCCCGTAGAACGGTCTCTATACGGGTCACTTGGTCGTCCAACAGTTCGTACACCTCTGGGAGAATTTCTATCGATGCCTTCGGATAATCCATACAGACTGACTGACAGCCCGAGTGACGTAGATGTACCGACGATGAATATTTTGGATGTGGGACTAGTGTAAAAGCTGCCACAGACAGTGTACTTCCACGGATGGTAATCGACCAACTATACCGATCTGATGGGATGTGAACCGCTCCGAGACGGTCTGGGCTGCGACTCGTCTGCTTCAATCCCCTGCGTGTTGTGCGATGTTTTTTTGACAGACGCAAGCATCCACGCGCTGGGCGCGCGGTTCATCGGATGCGAGCGAAGCGAGCGTCCGGCCTTTTTCAATCGACGTTTTTCAAGCAGGGTTCCCGCAGCGAGCGGGAGACCGAGCACCGCGAGGTCTCCGTTGCTCGAACGGCGAAGCGAGCGAGGAAACCCGACGAAAAAAAGGTCGACGGGCACGGTGGGATTTGAACCTCGGTCGCTCCCGTTCGCTCGCAGTGCTCGCTCACCTCTCACTCCCTGATTCAAATCCCCTGCGTGCCGCGGTTCAGCACGCCTCGCGTTGCTCGGCGGCTTCACGGGCACGGTGGGATTTGAACCCACGACCGTCGGATTAGAAGTCCGACGCTCTGGTCCGGACTGAGCTACGTGCCCTCGTGTCCCCGTCCGTGTCCCAGCCCCAAAAATCGGCAGGAACCTACGCAGCCCCGGCCCGTTGCCCGGTGCGAGACTCCGCGACCGCGAAGGAGAGCGTGCTCACGACACCCAGTAGCGTCCCGCCGGTCAGCGCGATGGCCATGAACTCCAGGGTGGCCAACCCGAGGAAGAAGGCGCTGAGAGCCTGGAGGACCACGGCGATGGCGACCACGTAGAAGGGGGCGTTGAGGTACCGCCACCGGAAGTTTCCGGCGAGGTACTCGTCGGTGACCCGGCCGAGGCTGCTCGTCACGCCGGCGGCGGCGAACCACCGGATCGACCCGTACAGCAGTGCGGAGAGCACCTCGACGACGGTCAGCGTGACGGGACTCTCGGTCTGGGTCGCCTCGAGGGTCTGGACCCCGCTGACCCCGCCGACGACGAGCAGTGCGGCGGCGACGACGTAGGTGATGAGCGTCACGCGGCCGGTGAACAGGGCAGCCCGCGCCCGGGCGACGGCGCTGTCGAGCCACTCACCCAGGCCCACCCCCCGCGCGAGGATGTACAGGCCCAGCAGCGCGGAAACGACACCCAGCACCGTCCCCGGGAAGCCGAGTTCGTTGGCCACGATGGAGAGTGGGTAGATGAGCAGGAGAATCCCCATCGGGACCAGCAGTGTACCCCGCGTTTCGGGGTCGTCCAGCACCTGCTTGATGGTGTAGTACATCGATTCGAGGTCCTGTGCCTGGCGGACGACCACGCGCTGGACGCCGTCGACGTGGACCCGCGAGCGGATGACCGGGATGACCGACTCGTCCTGGGCGCCGTCGGTGACCACGAGCGCGCGGACGTCCTCGCCGGTCGAGAGGCCAGCAAGCACCCGGTCGAGTTCCCCCCCTACCTCCCGGTTGGCGGCGATGTCGTCCCCCTCGCAGCCGGTGACTGCGGCCACCTCGACGGTCTCGTCGTCGATGCTGTCCGCGATGTGTACCCCCTCGAAGAGGACGTTCACGTCGCTGTCCTCGGGGTCCGCGGTGGCGAGTTCGACCGCCGCCGCCTCCACGGCGTCGCGGCCGACAACGGGCGTCTCGACGCCCGTCTTGCGCCCGAGGTCGTCGTCGAGGTCGACACACAGCACCAGCAGCATCGGACGCTGCTACGCTACCGACGTATATCTGTTTTCGGGCGATGCCCGCTCACGGCCCCGCGTCGACGCCACGCAAAATGCTGTAGTGCCAGGCTGCCGCCAGGGCTGCCCACGCACCGAAGAAGGCGATCACGACCACCGCGCCCCAGAAGCGGTCGGGGTAGTCGACCCTGGTTCCGTAGAGGTACTCGCCGAACAGGACCGCGACCAGTGGCACGACCAGCAGCGTCCGCGACCAGGTCGCGAACCGGCGGCGGTGGTAGTCGGGGTGGCCCATCGCTCGCCGGTACGGCCGGTCAGGCCCCAATCGTTCGGCGGCTTTGCGTGACTCCCGCACGGCACGTCGTTCCCCCGCTGACGTTACCCCCTGCGGCGGACCGCCCCCGGGAGCGTGCGGGTTCCGTGCGTCTTTTGTCGCTCGGCGGGAAAGAGGAGTGTAGATGCACTCGAAGGGCTGTGAACAGTGTGCCAGGGGCGGCAAGCTGGTGCTGTTCGTCTACGGCTACTGCGACCAGCGCGACTGTTTTTACTGCCCGCTGGGCGAGAACCGCAAGAACGTCACGCAGGTCTACGCCAACGAGCGCCCCGTCGAGTGCGACCAGGACGTCATCGAGGAGGCAAGGCGCATGGACGCGCTCGGTTCGTCGATCACCGGCGGCGAACCCCAGGAGGTGATGGACCGCACCTGCCGGTACCTCTCCCTGCTCAAAGACGAGTTCGGCGCGGACCACCACACACACCTCTATACGGGCATCACCGGCGGCCGGGAGAACATGCGCCGCCTCGCCGAAGCGGGCTTAGACGAGATCCGCTTTCACCCGCCCTTCGAGCAGTGGGGCGAGTTACACGGCACCGAGTGGGAGGACATCCTCTATATCGCCCGCGAGGAGGGGCTGACCCCCGCGTTCGAGATTCCCGGCATCCGGGCCGAAAAGGAGTTTCTCGACTTTCTGGACGAGGGTGCTGCCGAGTTCTGTAACGTAAACGAGTTCGAGATGAGCGACGGCAACTTCCGCCGGATGCAGGAGGCGGGCTACGAGCGCCGCGAGGGCCACATGAGCGCCGTCGAGGGCAGCCACGAGGTGCTGGAGGTGATGGGTGACCACCCGAAGGTCTACTTCTGTACCTCTGTGTTCAAGGACGCCGCCCAGCACCGCAACCGCCTGAAGCGGATGGCCAGCAACGTCCGGCGTCCCTTCGACGAGGTGACAGAGGACGGCACGCTCGTCTACGGGAAGGCCTGGGTCGACGCCTCCCGGCTCGCCGACCTGGGCGTTCCCGCGGAGTACTACGCCGAGAAGAGCGAGCACGTCGAACTCGCGTGGTGGCTCCTGGAGGAGATGGTCGCGGAGGGCGACGTCCCCGAGGGCGAAATTGTCGAGCAGTACCCCACCGTCGAGGGAACCGTCGTCGAGCGGACGCCTGTCGCCCCCTCTGACGCAACACCGCCCGCGGAACGCGACGCCGACCACGAGGGCGACCCCGCCTCGGCCGACTGAGCGCATGTACGTCTCGCACCCGGTCCGGCGCATCCGCGAAGACCCAACTCCCGGCGAGGCGGTCGGTCTCCGCGTCACCGCTGTCGACGACCGACACGCCGACGCACTCGCCGGGGACATCGCAGCGATCGGAACCGTCGAGGAACGCCTCCGGTTCGGGGGCCTCCGGGTAACTGTCCCCCAGGCGCGGGTCGAGGACGTCTGTACACTGGACGGTATCGAGGCCGTCGAGACCGCAAGCACCGTTGCTATCGATGCCGGCGACGCTGGCGAGGACGTCGCCTCCGAGGAAAAGTGAGCGTTCCTGACGCGGACCCGGTCAGTAGCTGTCGATATCCGTCCCGACAGAGCAGACGTACTCGCCGGTCGCGACCTGGGGAAGCCGGCGGGTCCGCCAGAAGACGCCCGAGGAGTTGGCAGTCATCTCCGCCTTCTTGGTCCCGAAGGCGTCGGTCACCGAAAAGAGGGTCTGGCCGGGCGAGACGCGCTCGCCCAACTCGGCCTCGAAGTCGACCAGCCCACCGGCCGGGGAGCCGTACTGTTCGAACCCCGAGGCGCGGGTCTGCCGGCGGGGCGGGTCCGTCCCGCCGAGGAAGCCGTAGTACCGGAGGACGTTGAACACGCCCTCGACGCCGACGCGGATGCTCCCGGCGTCCCAGCCGACGCTGCCGCCCAGTTCGGGGTCGATCGTCGGTACACCCTCGTCGGGGCCGGCGCGGGCGAGTTGCCCGTCCGGGCCCTTCTGGTCCAGGACGTACCCGCAGTCGAAGACCTTCGCGAGTTCGAGACACTCCTCGTGGAGGCGGTGACGGCTGCCACACCGCACCCGGACCTCCTCGATCATCCGCGAGGTCGACCCCTGGTGGAGGTCCAGCGCGATGTCGGCCTCGCTGGCGGCCGCGAAGGTGGCCGCGGCGATGCGCTCGGAGGTCGTGCCCGACTCGTCGCCGGGATAGGCCCGGTTGAGCTTGGTGTCGTCGATGGGGTTGCGGTGCTGGGCCACCTGGTAGGCGTAGTAGTTCGTGACCCCGACGACGACCACCGTCCCGGCCAGTTCGGCGGGGTCGAGCCGCGGGACCACCTTTCGGACGACGCCGATACCGTTGAGTTCGTCGCCGTCGCTCGCGGCCTGGATGTAGAGGGTCTTGCCGTCGGCAGCGCCGTTGACGACGGCCACCGGCAGGCCGACCGTGGTGCCGTCCCGCGTCTCTCCGATTTCCAGCCGGCCGGTGTCGACCTCGCCGGCGGCCGCGCGTGCCGTCCCGAGACTCACCATTACCCGTAGTGGACGCGCCCGTCCGCTTTAGGACTTCGATACCGACGCGACTATTGCTGTCCCGTCCCGAGTTGTGGGCGTGCCAGAGCACGAGGACTCCGGCGGCCGGGCGGCGCTCGTCGAGGCGCTTTGCGTGCGCCGGAACGCGAAACGGGGACTCGCCACGGGCGTCCTCGTCGCCGGCGTCGTGTTCGTCGTGTTCGTCGTGCTGCCGTCCGGGACCGTCCGGCCGACGGCCTACTACGGTGCGCTGGCGTTCGTCCTCGCCATGGCGGTGGCCGGTCTCGCCACCGCCGTCCTCGTCGCCGTACGTGCCTACCGTCTCACGCAGGACCTCTAGAGGACAACACAATACCTTTGATGTGGCTCCGTGTACCACCCGGTATGGAGTCGCGCACTATCGCCTCCGCCCTCTATGGCTGGGTCGTGCTCGCAGTCGCCATCGGGAGCGTTCTCATCGTCTTCGGGACCACGCTCATGGCGCGGATCGGGACTGTGATAATCATTCTCGGCCTGGTCAGCCTCATGCCGGCGTTCAAGTACCTCTGGTGGGAGGACGGTTCCGACGTGGCGGTCGAGTCGGTCGAGACGGGTGAGGCCGTCGAGTCCGTCGAGGCGACCGAGGAGCGGGAGACGTCGTAGTTACTCGCAGCCGGCCAGCGCCCCCAGGCGGTCGGCGCCGGCCCGCGTTCCCTTCGCGACGATGACGTCGCCGGCGTCCAGTTGCGTCCCGGGGCCCGGCGAGATGTCCCAGGACCGTTCTTCATCGTCGTGCCGGACGGCGATGACGCGCATCCCCGTCTCGGTCTTGACCTCCCGCTCGCTCAGCGTCGCCCCGTCGAGGGTGCTCCCTGCCCCGACGACCAGGCGGACAATCACCTCGTCGCTCTCGTGGACGGCCTCCTCGACGACCGGATGCGTCGAGAGCCCCCGGAGGACGCCCTCGCTGATTTCGAGGGCGGCGTCGGAGATGACCTCTGTGCTGGTGGCCAGTTGTACGAGTCCACGCAGGTCGACCGGGTCCTCGACGCGGGCGGCAGCCCGGAGCGTCCAGGCCTCGAACCGCGACTTGAGGGCGTCGACCTCCGCCTCGAGTTCGAACACCTCGCGGGCGACGTCCTGGTCGTTGAAGAGGATGGCGCCGTACGCGAGGTCGACGCCCAGTTCGCCCATGTCCTTCATCAGGACGATGGAGTCGACCGCCCGGTCGAGGTCCGACTCCTCGACGGCGGGCGGGTCGGGGTGGTCGTAGGGCTCGCCGGTGGCGTCTGTGTACACCCCGGCGATTGCGTCGTCGGGCCCCCGGATCAGGACCACGTCGCCCGCCCGGAGGTCGGTCTCCGGGCCGGGGTTGAGCAGCCAGTCGCCGGCACGGCGGATGGCCAGCACCCGGACGCCGGTGTCGGTTTCGAGGCTCAACCCACCCAGGGTTGCGCCCACGAGCGGCGAGTCGGCGGCGAGTTCGGCCCGGAGGACCGTCTCCATCGCCTCCGGCAGGGCCGCGCGCATCTCCTCGGGCAGGCCGACCTCCTCCAGGACGACCTTGGCGATGTCGCCGGCGGCGTCGCTTATTTTCTCGGCGGCCCCGACCACGCCCAGCACGGGAGCGAGGCGCTCGGCGTCGTCCGGGCTGCGGGCCGCCATGAGGATGCTCATCCGTGCCCGGAGCTGGAGGACGTCCATCTGCGCTTCGAGTTCGAGCACCTCCCGCGCCACCTCCGTGCTCCCCAGGAGGACCGCCGAGTACGAGAGGTCGATGAGCAACTCCGCGGTGTCTTTCATCTCCGCGAGCAACTCCTTGACGCTGACCGGCTCGTAGCTCACCTCGTCGGCGGCCATACCCCGACGTTTCCGGCGCCGACGCAAAAACGTTGCCCGCCCCGTTACCGGTGCCGGCCGCCGGTTCGGGATGGTAATGTTTTTTCCCGCAGGTGGAGAATCCGGTGTATGGCCGAGGAACTCCAGAAGGGGCTCGACGGCGTTCTCGTCGCGGAGTCGGCGCTCAGCGACATCGACGGCGACGAGGGCCGTCTCATCTACCGCGGCTACGACATCGAGGACCTCGCCCGCGGCGCCACCTACGAGGAAGTCCTCTACCTGCTCTGGCACGGCCGGCTGCCCGACCGCGGGGAACTCGAGGCCTTCGGCGACACCATGTCGGGCGAACGAACCATCGACGAGGAGGTCATGCGGACGGTCCGGGCGCTGGCAGAGGCCGACACGAACCCGATGGCCGCCCTCAAGACCGCCGTCTCGATGCTCCCGGCCTACGACCCCGCGCCCGACGACATCGAGTCGACCGACCGCGAAATAACCTTCGCGAAGGGCCGGCGCGTCACGGCCAAGATGCCGACCATCGTCGCCGCCTTCACCCGCGCCCGCAGGGGCGAGGACCCCGTCGAACCCCGCGAGGACCTCGGCCACGCCGCGAACTTCCTCTACATGCTCACCGGGCGCGAACCCGACGACGTGGCCGCGGACGTCTTCGACCAGGCGCTCGTCTTGCACGCCGACCACGGCCTCAACGCCTCGACGTTCTCGGCGCTGGTCACCGCCTCGACGCTGTCGGACGTCCACAGCGCCGTCACCTCGGCGGTCGGCACCCTCAAGGGCCCGCTCCACGGCGGCGCCAACCAGGACGTCATGGAGATGCTCAAGGAGATCGACGACTCCGAGATGGCCCCCGTCGAGTGGGTCGAAACCGCGCTCGCGGAGGACCGCCGCGTCGCGGGCTTTGGCCACCGCGTCTACAACGTCAAGGACCCCCGTGCGAAGATCCTGGGCGAGCGCTCCCGCGAACTCGGCGAGGCCGCCGGCTCCATCAAGTGGTACGAGATGTCCACGGCCATCGAGGAGTACGTGGCCGACCGGAAGCGACTCGCGCCCAACGTCGATTTCTACTCCGCGTCGACGTACTACCAGATGGGTATCCCGGTCGACATCTACACGCCCATCTTCGCGATGAGCCGGGTCGGGGGCTGGGTCGCGCACATGTCCGAGTACATCGAGGACAACCGTCTCATCCGCCCGCGCGCCCGATACGTCGGCTCCTGCGACTGCGAGTTCGTCCCCGTCGACGAGCGGTGACGCTGTTTTTCGTCTCCGACACTCTCACCGAACCGTCCGTCCTCATGGCGCTGGTCAACGTCGCGCTGTCCTTCCAGCGACGCTTCGGGCTCGGTTTAAATACGTTGACACCCGTGTGACACCCGTCTGACTGGCGTCGAAAATGAGCGCCTTCGAGTGGTTCTCCGTCAGACAATCCACACAGGAATTTAAGTACTATCCCGCCCCAGGCCGGAGTGTAGTCGCGACTGCCAGGGAGCGTCACACGCTCACACCGCGACCCCGCCATCTTTCCCGTGGTCGCTCACAGTAGATATGCAACTGCACGCACGACGCCGGCAGGACCCGGACACCGGCAGCACCCGCGAACCCACACAGGTCGTCAGCGACCGGAGTCTCGTGGTCCGCAACTACGACGGCACCGAGGCCCACGAGGTACGGGTGACGTTCCTCGACCCTGATGGCGACCGGGCCTTCGCGCGCACCGTCGCGGTCGCGTCCCTCGAAACGATCGCCATCCAGACGCGTCTCGAACGGGCCGTCTACCGCGTCCGGGTACGCCTCGACGACGAGGAAACCGACAGCGCCGAGTGTCTCGTCGGCAGCGGCCCCGACGAAACTGCCCTCGTCGAGACCGGCAACGGGACGGTCAGTGTCGCCGAAGGACTGTTCTGATAGGGATCGGCGGAGCAATCACTCCCGGAGTGCGTCGACGAGGACGGCCCAGGCAAGCGCCGCCAGTCCGACGTCGCGGACGAGGACGTCGAGGAAGAGCCCATCTTCGAGAAGCGCAACCAGCGCGAGGTAGCCGACGGTGGCCGACAGCGAGACGGCAGCCACGCCCGCAGCCAACGCGGTCCAGCGGTCCCCGAGGATGGCCAGCCCGAACCCCACCTCCAGGACGCCGTTGACGAGCATGAACGTCATCGGCGAGACGACCAGCCAGGGGGCAAGCCAGTCAGTCACGTAGGCCGCCCACGCTCCGGGTGCGGCGAGTTTGTGAACCCCCGCCAGCAGGACCATCGCTCCGAGGCCGACCCGAGCCAGCACCGGCGACGCCGGCACGCGGGCCGCGAGCCGCGACAGTGATTCCATCACCCGTGGGTGGGGTCCGTGGCGTGTTAGGAGTTACCGTCTCCTGGCAGTCGTACTGTCAGTCGGCCCAGGTCGGCCTCGCCCGCGGCGTGATCGTTTCCTCGACCTGCGTCGCAACGAGGACGACGCCGACCGCTGCGAGCGCCCCGCCCATCGCGAAGGGGACGACGAAGCCAAAGGCGACCAGAAAGCCAGACAGCAGCGGGCCGAAGGCCACGCCGAACCCGAAGGCCATCGTCAGCACCGACAGCGTCGACCCGGACTCGCCCTCGGGTGCGAGGTCGCCGGCAAGCGCGAGCGCGGGTGCAAACACCATCGCGCCGGCCACGCCCTGGAGGAACCGGGCGGCGAACATAAGCCACGGATCCATGATGACCCCCTGGACGAAGGTCGTGGGGACGAGCAGAACCATCCCGACGACGATGAACCGCTTGCGCCCGTAGAAGTCGGTTGCCCGGCCGATGGGTGCCTGCAGGAGGACCTGTGCGAGGATGAACGCGGCGAACTGCAGGCCGAACATCGTCGGTCCCTGGCCGAGCCGGGGGTTGACGATGCTGCCAAGCGTCGCGAAGACGGCGACGCCGACGGCCATGAAGAAGGTGACGACCCCGAGCGTGAACACGGGGTCGAGTACGCGGGTGCCCGAGCGGTCGAAGACGGCGAAGCCACCGATTGACTCCCCGCCAGCGGTGTGGGCCGGCTCCGGGTCGCGGATGAACAGCGAGACGAGGACGAAACTCAGGGCCGCAGTCGAGGTGGCAAAGTAGAAGGCGGCGTCGAAGCCGCTGGCCGCGAACGCCAGGCCGCCGACAGCGAGCCGGTAGGGGCCGCCGGCGACCACCGCACCCGCGGCGACGGGGCCGGCACCGAAGCCGATCAGCCGGAAGGTGTTGTAGGTACCCATGTTCCCGCCGCGTGTCGTCTCCGTGGCGAGGTCGTTGACCAGCGCGACCGTCGTCGGGATGATGAACGCACCGGCGACTCCCTGGACGACGCGCAACCCCAGCAGTTGCCAGTAGGCCGAC
>PXSU01000113.1:16823-19581 GCA_003022745.1 Halobacteriales archaeon SW_9_67_25 | reverse complement strand
ACCGCTCGGCCGGGGCGGCACGACAGACCCCATCATCCGAAGCGACCGGCACAGGCGGGGGGCCACGGCGCGGAGGGGCCCGGGTCCGGGCGAGAGGTCGCTTCAGGCACTTTTTGTCGGCCGACGGCATAGACACGGTATGGGCAAAGTCTCGATCGGCCTCCGGGGCTGGCGGTTCGACGAGGAGGACGTCTTCGACGAGGACGGCGAGATACGCGGCCTCGAGGAGATGCCCGCGGACACCCGCCACAGGATCGTCCGCCTCTCGTCGCTGATGGGCGAGCCCTGCAACGCGTGCTGGCTGCTCTACGGGGAAGACGACATCGAACAGTGCAATCCCGGGACTATCGTCTACGGCGAGCCCCTGGCGGAAGTGCTGCTCTGTGGCGATCACGAGGCCGACTTCCTCTACTGGTTTCGCGAACTGGGCGGCGAGGAGTTCGCGGGGAGTGGTGTCCTCGCCGACGAGTTCCACGAGTGGTTCCTCGACGGCGGCCGGGCGCCGGACGGATACGGCGGTCTCGACCACGTCCAGCGCCACCCCGACGCGCTCCCGAACGGGGCGGACCCGACTGAATCGGAGAGCATCGATGAGGTCGAACGACAGCTCGACGAGATGGCCGACGCCGAGCGGGAGGCACTGGACGTGGACCTCGACGACCTCGACGTATGACGGGGCCGTCAATCGCGGTCGCGGTCGTCGACGCCGAGACACCCGGGAACGTGGGAACGATCGCCCGGGCGATGAAGAACTTCGGCCTCTCGGAGTTGCTGCTGGTCGACCCGCCGCCCCTCGACCCGGCCGGGGAAGCCTACGGCTTTGCCGGACAGGCGCGGGAGGACATCCTGCCCGGCGCTCGCGAGGTCAGCTTCGACTCGGTCGTCGAGGGGTACCACACTGTCGGGTGTACCGCCATCACCAACGAGGACGCGAACAGCCACGTCCGGTACCCGTTCGTGACGCCCGCCGACCTGGGCGAGGAACTGGCGGGGGTCGGGGGAGCGGTGTGTCTCGTGTTCGGACGCGAATCGACCGGGCTGACAAACGCAGAACTGGCACGCCTCGACAGGGTGTGTACTATTCCCGCCAGCGACGAGTATCCCGTGTTGAACCTCGGCCAGGCCGCGACGGTCGTCCTCTACGAACTCCGCCGGCTCACCGTGGCAGAGACACAGACACCGGAGGAACGCGACCGGGCCGAACCCGAGGCAATCGAGGGACTGCACGAGCAGTTCGGGGAGTTCTTGATCGCGCTGGGACACCCCGAGGAGAAGCGCCCGAAGACCCGGAGGCTCTGGCGGCGACTCCTGGGACGGGCGGAGCCAACAGGACGGGAAGTCCGAACACTCAGAGGGGTGTTCCGCAGGGCGACCGAACGGCTGCGCGAGTAGCGCGCCGGAGTTTCAGAGTCCGAGACCCAGCAGTCGATTGGCGGTAACGAGCCCCGCCGCGAGGACCAGCAGGACCACGATCACGCCGATGGCGAGTGGCCACCCGCCGGTGTCGGCGAGAAATCCCGTCGCGGCGCTCCCGACCGACCCGAGCAGGACGAACGTCGTGCGGACGAGGCCGAATCCGGTACCCCGCTCGTCGTCCGCGAACTCCCGCATGAACCGCGATTGCAGGACCCCACCCCAGGTGAGACCGACCCCGACCAGGAGGACGCCGCCGGCGATTGCAGGGCGTCCCACCGGCACCAGCAGCGTCGCGAATCCGGCCGCAGTCACGAGAAACGGCACGAACAGGAAGGCGTCGTGACCGAAGGTGTCACCCGCACGGCCGACCACCGGCAGGGAGACGGCAATCAGCACGAAGGCGACACCGGTGGCGAAACTCGACCCCTCCGTCGAGAGCCCGTGGTACTCCTGCAGGAATGCGGGAAAGAACGAGACGAACGCCTGAAAGACGTACATCCCGAGGATGCCGAGAAGCGTCGTGAAAGCGACCCGTGGCCGCGAGAGGATTTCGAACGCGGTCCCCGGGATGAGCCGGTCCCGGACTCGCATATCGGGCCTGGCCGCAGGCGTCGGACCCATCGCGAACAGGATAGCGACAAAGCCGACGGCCGCCGCCGCGGCCCCGACGAGGACGCCGATGCGCCAGCCGAAACGCGCGGCGACGAGGCTCGCACCCACAGGGACGGCCAGTCCGGCGATCGGCCCGCCCGCGGAGTGGAAACTGAACGCCTGCCCGGTCCGTTCGAACCGCCGGTCCAGGAGGGCTGTCCCCGCAGGGAAGTACATCCCGGCACCGCTCCCCAGGACAGCGGCAGCCAGCGCGAAGACGGGAAAGGAAGGCGCCCAGGAGACAAGCAGGGCGCCGACTGTCGCCAGGCCGAGCGCGAGGAGGACCACCCGGCGTTCCCCGTGTCGGTCGGCGAAGACCCCGCTCGGAAACTGGAACACGGCGTAGATTGCCCACAGCAGCGTCAACACGAGGCCGATCTCGCTCTTCGAGCGCCCGAACGTGGCGGCGATGGCCAGGACGAACGGACTGATGGCGATCCGGGCCCCGAACTGACCGAAGTTCGCAGCGACGGCACTCGCCAGGACCACGTTCCGGCCGTTTTCCTTGGCCACACTGACGGTGGGGGCACCCCCGACTAATACGCTCCGGGATCGGGACGAACCCATCTCCTGATACTTCACTGATACATCTGCTGACGCCACCGGCGCTACAGCGTTCGTCGACTGGCCAACGCTGACGACCCCGTGGTGAACGACGCTGGCCCGGGGAGTTCGCAGACGCACCGGCGGC
>PXSU01000113.1:11669-16778 GCA_003022745.1 Halobacteriales archaeon SW_9_67_25 | reverse complement strand
CCGGCGGACTCGTCGATAGCGCCCGCTGAAATTTTTACCGGAGGAAGGGACCAGGTACCCGCGATGGGACGGCTCGCCGCCGGTGGGCGTGATGGGTGAACGCGCAGTTCTGGTCCAGCGACAGGCGGGCGGAGGATGGACCGTGTATTGCTCTCGGTGGGGCGGGACCGACCGTGCGCTGTCGGCCGTCTGTGCCGGCGTTACCCCGTCCGAGCTGCCGGTCACCTGGGCGCGCGAGCGATCCGTGGATACGTTCACCCGGGCAGTGGCCACCCTCGACTACCTCGGGACGGAACTGCTCTACCGGGAGACGGGGCGACACGGAGCGTTCCTCGCGCTGTGGTTCGGACTGCCAGTCAGTGGAGGCGAGCGGTGCGATACGGCGGGAGCGGCAGTCGAAATCGACTCTCTCCAGGACGCCAGGAAACTCCGGGGCGCCTTCCGCGAGTTCAAGGGCTGGCTGGCGGACGCTCTCGAATCCGGCGACCTGTCTGCGGCGGCAGCCCCCCTGGCTCTTCTCGGGGGCGTCCGCCAGTTACGGGGTCGGGAACTGTACGTCGTCTGGCGGGGTAGCGGTGCGAGCGACATTTTATATAGGGAAGGGCAGCCACCGGACCTGTGACCTGACCACTTTGCCCCGACAGTCCCCAACAGTGGCCCTTTAGTGTCACGGCAGACTACCGCGTCGCGTGAGTGACCGCCCGCGGACCCGGGATGACCCGACGACCGAGGAGGCACGCACGTTCGTCTCCTCCGGGCTCGAACGGGAGGCCATGGTGGCGCTGTTCGGCCGGTGTCGCGTCGACTACGAGGGACGGGCAGCCAGTACGCTCGGACCGGGCGACCGTCTCGTCGTCCTCAAGCCCGACGGCACTGCGCTCGTTCACACTGACGAGGGTCAGCAGCCCGTCAACTGGCAGCCCCCGGGCTGTACCCACGACGTGGCGACCGAGGACGGCGCCCTCGTCCTGCGGAGCGAGCGGTCGACTCCGCGGGAGTTGCTGGTCGTTCGCTTCGAGCGCCTCGACCACGCCGTCGCATATGACGGGACCGACACGAACGACCTCGCGCTGACGGGGACGGAGGACGACCTGCGGCAACGCATCCTCGCGGAGCCGTCGCTGATCGAGCCGGGATTCGAACCCCGGGCCACGGAGCGGGACACGCCGGCGGGCGCGGTGGACATCTTCGGAGCGGACGCCGAGGGCGCCGCGGTGGTCGTAGAACTGAAGCGCAGGCGCGTCGGCCCCGACGCGGTCGGGCAGCTAACGCGCTACGTCGACGCCCTCGAACGGGACCTCCACGCCGGCCGGGAGGTCCGTGGCGTCCTCGTCGCGCCATCGGTGACCGACCGCGCCCGCCGGCTCCTCGCCGAACGCGGCCTCGAGTTCGTCCCGCTGGAGCCCACCGGGTGAGCTACTGGAGTTCCCGTTGCAGTTCGGCGAGCGTGTTGAGTGCCTCCAGCGGCGTCATCGTCGCAACGTCGGCCGAACGCAGGCGCTGGCGGACCTCTGCCGATATCCCGTCGTCCCCGTTGGCCCGGGCTCTCCCGTCGTCAGCGCGGCTGGCACCGTCGAGGCGCGAGGCGTCGCCCGAGCCATCGCCAGCGGGCTCCCGGGCCGGAATCAACTGCCGTGCCCGGTCCACAACGCCCTCGGGGATGCCAGCAGTCGCGGCCACGTCGACACCGTAGGAGGCGGCCGCCGAGCCGCGCTCGACGGCGTGTTCGAAGTCGATCTCGCCGTCCTCGTGGCGGGTCTGGAAGTGGAGGTTGAACGCCTCCTGGAGATCGGCGGCGACGGTCGTCAGGTCGTGGTGGTGGGTCGCGAAGAGGACGAACGCCCCCGTCTCGTCGTGGAGGTATTCGGTCACCGCCTGCGCGATAGCGAGGCCGTCGGCGGTGCTCGTGCCCCGACCCACCTCGTCGAGCAACACGAGCGAGCGGTCGGTCGCCCCGTCGAGGATGTCCGCGAGTTCCGTCATCTCGATCATGAACGTCGAACGACCGCCAGCGATGTCGTCGCTGGCGCCGACTCTGGTGAACACTCTGTCGAGGACGGCCAGCCGTGCGGTGCTCGCCGGGACGAAGCTTCCAGCCTGTGACAGGATCGAGATCAGTGCCACCTGGCGCATGTACGTCGACTTGCCACTCATGTTGGGTCCGGTAATCACGGCGACTCGCTCGCCGTCGAGGTGTGTGTCGTTGGGGACGAACGACTCCTCGGTCCGCTCGACGACGGGATGTCGGCCGTCCCCGACGTGGATACCCGTCACGTCGGCGTCTCCGTCGCCAGAGGGGTCGACCAGTTCGGGCCGGCAGTACCCGTACTCGGCGGCGACCGTCGCGAACGAGACGAGCGCGTCGAGGTCAGCCAGGGCGTCGGCCAGCCCCTGTATCCGTTCGGATTCGGCAGCAACCGACGAGCGGACGTCGCAGAACAGGTCGTACTCGAGCTGGTCGGCTCGGCTCTCGGCTCCGAGTATCTCGTCCTCGCGTTCCTTCAGGGCGGGTGTGTAGTACCGCTCGGCGTTCTTCAGGGTCTGTCGGCGTTCGTACTCGTCGGGTACCCGGTCGAGATTCGCGTCGGTCACCTCGATGTAGTAGCCGTGGACGGCGTTGTGCCCGACTGACAGCGAGTCGATGCCCGTGCGCTCGCGCTCGCGGGTCTGGAGGTCGTCGATCCAGGCTTTCCCCTCGCGTTCGGTCTCGCGCAGGCGTGCCAGCTCCTCGTCGTAGCTCGGCTTGATCAGACCGCCCTCCGTGATCTCCCTGGCAGGATTCTCCTGGATCGCCGCGTCGACGAGCGTCCGAACCTCTGCCAGCGGGTCCAGGCGCTCCCGGAGTGATCGCAACGCGTCACACTCCGTGTCCGCGAGTGCATTCCTGAGACGGGGGACCACGTCGAGCGTGTCCCGCAGAGACCGGAGATCGCGTGCGTCGGCCCGGCCGCGGGCGATCCGCGAGATCAGCCGCTCGATGTCGTAGACGTCCCGGAGTTCCTCGTGGAGGGTCTCCCGGGCCTCGACGCGCGACCTGAGTTCGCCGACCGCGTCGTGGCGGGCCTCGATGCGGTCGCGGTCGAGCAGCGGGCGGCGGAGCCAGTCGGTCAGCCGCCGCCGGCCGAGCGCGCTTGCCGTCTCGTCGACCACGTCCACGAGCGTCAGTCCCTCGCGGCCGTGGACGGCACGTCGCTCGAACAGTTCCAGGCTCTCCAGGGCGACCGCGTCCAGGAGCATGTACTCCCGGGGGTCGTACCTGGTGAGGTGGTTGATGTAGTCGAGATGGATCGCCCCATCGTCGCCGTCGAGTAACTGTTCACCGCCGCGCGTGTACTCGGCGTACTCGAGCAACGCACCACAGGCTCTCATCTCGGCGTCCGGTCCGAGCAACGCGTCCGGCGAACCGAAGTACGCCGCCAGTTTCTCGCGCGCGGACCCGGGGTCGAAAACCGCGGGGTCGTACGGGCTGACGACGCAGCTGTCGGCGAGCAACTTCCCGGGCGCGTCGGGTCCGACGATGCCTTCCTCCGGGTCGAACCGACCCAGTTCGTCTGCCACGGTGTCCGCGTCGCCGCTCGTCGCGTAGAAGTCACCGGTCGAAACGTCCAGCACAGCGAGACCGTGGGGCCCGTCACCGGCGAGCGCGGCGACGTAGTTGTTGTCCGCCCCGTCGAGCAGTTCGTCTTCGGTGAGCGTGCCGGGCGTGACCACGCGCGTCACCGCGCGGTCGACGACGCCGCTGGCCGCTTCGGGGTCCTGTACCTGGTCGGCCACGGCCACGCGGTAGCCCGCGTCAAGCAGCCCCTCGATGTAGGACTCCGCGTTGTCGACCGGAATGCCGGCCATCGCGTAGCGGCCGGTCGAGTCCTCGCGTTTCGTCAACGTGATTTCACAGAGACGGGCGACCTGCTCTGCGGCCTCGCAGAACGCCTCGTAGAAATCACCCACCTGAAACAACAGGAGCGCGTCGTCGTACCGCTCGCACAGCTCGAAGTACTGGGCCATCATCGGCGTCAGTTCCTCGCGCCGCTCGGCCATCTTCGCCGGCGGCCCCAGGGTCGCGTCCATGCCCGGGAGACTGCATCCGCGAGTGAATAACTCCTCTGGTCGCGCCGCGACCGGCACCCTACTCGCGTATCTCGACGGTGGCGTCCGACTGCTGTCATCACCTCTTTGTACTACCCGGATATACGGGGAGACATGGTCAGAGACAGGGCGCCGGTTTCGCCGCCGGTCGTGCTCACGATTGCGGGCAGCGACTCGGGTGGCGGTGCCGGAATCCAGGCCGACCTGAAGACGATCGAGGCCGGCGGCGGGTTCGGAACGAGCGTCGTCACGAGCGTCACCGCCCAGAACACGACGGGCGTCGAGAGCACACACGTGCTACCCGTCGACGAGGTCGACGCCCAGTGCGAGGCAGTGCTCTCGGACTTCGAGGTCGACGCTGTCAAGACGGGCATGCTGGCGACTGGCGGGGTCGTCGACCTCGTGACCGACCGGATCGCCGCGATCGACGCGCCGGTGGTCGTCGATCCCGTGATGGTGGCGGCGTCCGGGGACCGACTGCTGGAACCGGCGGCCGAGGCCGCCTACGAGGGACTCCTCGCAGAGGCGACGCTGGTCACGCCGAACGCCGACGAGGCGGAGGTGCTGACGGGAAGGGAGGTGACCGATCCACAGCAGGCCCGCGAGGCCGGCGAACGGCTCGTCGAGATGGGTGCGGGGGCCGCGCTGGTCAAGGGTGGACACGTGCCCGGCGAGGAGGTCGTCGACGTGCTCGTCACCGGCGGGACGGTCGAGACGATCAGCCACCCGCGCGTCGACACCGACGCGACCCACGGCTCCGGGTGTATGCTCTCCTCTGCGATCGCGACGCGCCTGGCCCACGGGGACGGCCTGGCCGATGCAGTCGAGGAGGGGATCGACCTGCTCGGGCGCGCGGTGCGGTACGGCCTGGACGCCGGCGAGGGCCCGGGCGCGGTCCACCACGTGGTCGACATCCGCAACCGTGCCGAGCGCCAGCCGACCGTCGAGCGCGTCGCCGAGGTCGTCCGGCAGTTCGTCGCACGGGACGTCTCGACGCTGGTGCCCGAGGTGGGGATGAACGTC
>PXSU01000113.1:0-11602 GCA_003022745.1 Halobacteriales archaeon SW_9_67_25 | reverse complement strand
CGTACTCGGGGCCCTCGACGGTCCGGTCGCCGGCTACGACCGGGCCAACGAGCCCGCGGACGTGAAATCCCGGGAGGGACAGACGATGGACTGGGGTGCCCGCCGAGCGTTCGAGTCCGTCGACGCGACGCCCGTCGTAGTCTTCGACCGCGGCGACGTGGGCAAGGAGCCGATGCTCAAACTGCTCGCGGCCGACTCCGGGACGCTGGTTGACCGGACCGTCACGCTACTCGACGCGCTCGAAGCGGCGTGAGAGGGCCAGCAAGAGGACGCCAGCCAGCGCCGCGAGGGGGCCAAAGCCCGGGCCGGCCGCGCCGATCCCGACCTCGCTCCCGGTCCCGTCCCCGCCGCCAGGGGTGGCCGTCCCGCCGGTCGAGGCGCCCGTTCCCGCGTCCGTCGTCTCCCCCTCAAAGACCGTGACCGACACGGTTCGGTCGTCGGCACTGAACCTGTGCGTTCCCGGGGAGTCGAGCGTGACTGTCGCACTCACCTCGGTCGAAGAGCCGGGGGTCAGCCGGACCTCCTCCGTCGTCAGCTCCGTGTCGTCTCTGCGGATGGTCAGCGTCCGCTCGCCCGGCCGGTCGGCCGGGTTCTCCACGGTGGCCGTGACGGTCACCTCCTCGCCCGGGCGGAGTTGCTGCCGGTCGGCCGAGAGGTCCGCGACGGCCGGCGTCGCCGGCTCGCGAACCCTGAACGTCCGGCTCTCCTCGCCGGTGCTGAACGTGTGGCTGCCAGCCTCGTCGAAGGTATACTCGACGGTCTCGGTCGTAGACGCGTCCGCCTCGAGACGGCCACTCCGGGACGCCACGTTGGCCCCGTCGACCGTCACTGCGAGGTCGTAGGTGCCGGCCGCGCCGCCGTCGTTTGCGACTGTCACGTCGAAGACGATGGTCTCGCCGGTGACACGGATGTCCTCGCTCTCCCGGTCCGGGAGCGTGTACCGGAACAGCGGCGGGAGCTGGCCGAACGCGTCCCGGTAGGTCCGGGCCGACCAGGTTTCCGGCCGGTCGGTCGTCTCCGTGTACCGGCGTGCGGGGTCGACGATCCCGTCCCCGCCCGCCGACCGGACGAACCCGAGAAAGTCCGAGTGTGTCACCGGCTCCGGATGGCGGTTCATCTGCCGGAACACCGCCTGGAACGTCGCTTCGCTGTCGGTCGCGAGCCGGACGCGCCGGTCGAGTTCGCCCACCACCAGCGCACCCGTGAAGTAGTTCCCCGCGTTCGAGGTCCAGGTCCCCGGCTCCCGCAGTCGCACCGAGGCGAACTGTTCTCTCGTGGCACGGTCGAGATAGTCTCTGAACGCCGCGTAGTCGATCCGGTCCGATTCGAGGGTCAACTGGCCGGCGTAGTACTCTGCGGTCGCCTCGTAGAACCACTCCGTCCCGTCGGTGGTCTCGAAGTCCTGTCGCGTGTGGACGTACTCGTGGACCCAGGTGTTGGAGGGCGTGTCGACCGGTTCGTCGGCGCGCACGTAGAAGTCCCGCGGGCCGGTCTGGAGGCCCAGTTGCCCCCAGGCGACGCCAGCCGGGGCCGCAATCATCAGCACCTGCCCGTCGCGGTCGCCCACGCGCAGGCGGTCCGAGGCGTCGGTGACGCTGTCGAGTATCCGCTCTCGGTCCTCGGCGAGGGTGGCCGCCGCGGGCACGACCAGCCGGAAGCGCTGTCCGTGGGCGGAGCGCTCGACGGTCTTGTGGGGACCCATGTAGACGAGCCCCTGTCCGATCACGCCCTCGCCTGCCGTGACGTTGCGAACCGTGACGCCGGGATTGTCTCCCTGGTAGGTGTAGCCCGGGGTAGCGACCCGTGGCCGCCGGACGAGCGCCCAGTCGCCGACGTCGACGAAGCGTAGGCGTCCGTCGGTGGATTCCGGACCGACCGTCTCGGAGGTCCGGTTCGCGGGAACGGTGACGGTGAGCGACGCCGTCGAGGTCTGGCCGGGCCACTCGTAGACGCTGCCCTCGACGCGGGTAAAGCGGGTCGTCCTGACGTTCCGCGCGTCCGGTGGGACGCGCATCCGCACATCGGAGACGCGGTCCGGAGCGAGCAGCCGGTACTGGACGTCGATCTGGCCGGGCCGGTCCGGCGTCAGGCGGATCTCCTGTGTCAGGAGGATGCTCTCCCCGGAGTCGGTCTGCCCCGCGTCCCCCGGGAGCGCGACCCGCGTCCCGGTCGGGTCCGCGGCCGACGCGGACCCCGCCGTGACTGTCGCGTTCTCGGCCGGGACGGTCGCGTTCGTCTCTGCGGCCGCCAGCCCCGCCAGCGAAACGGCGGCGAGCAACAGCCCGACAGCGAGCAGTGAGCGCCGACCGGCTCGACCCATCCACGGGACGTAGGTCCTCATGGAAAATAATAGCTGGGACCGAAACCCCCATCACGGCGCCTCCCGACGCTGGAGCCATGACAGACGAGATTGCGGTGATCCCTGGCGACGGGATCGGGCGGGAAGTCACCCCCGCAGCCGTCGATGTCCTCGGGGCCCTGCCGGTGGATTTCGAGTTCGTCTACGGCGAGGCCGGCGACGCCGTCGCCGAGGAGCGTGGCGACCCGCTCCCCGAGGAGACGCGGGCGATGGCTGCCGGCGCGGACGCGACGCTGTTCGGCGCGGCGGGCGAGACCGCCGCGGACGTCGTGCTCCCCTTGCGCTCTATCGTTGACTCCTTTGCGAACGTCCGCCCGGCACGGGCTTATCCCGGACTGGACGCACTCGACCCCTCGACGGACATCGTGTTCGTCCGCGAGAACACGCAGGGAGTCTACTCCGGCATCGAGTCGGAGATAACCGGGGGCGTCCGGACGCTCACCCGCGTGATTACGGCGGCGGCATCCCGCGACATCGCCGAGTACGGTTTCCGGTACGCGGAGCGCAACGGGTACGAGGACGTCACCATCGCACACAAGGCAAACGTGATGCGTCAGACCGACGGGCTGTTCCTGGAGACTGCCCGCGAGGTCGGTGACGAACGCGGCGCGGACTACGAGACGGCCCTGATGGACGCCCTCGCGATGCACCTGGTCCAGCGCCCCGGCGAGTACGGCGTGGTCATCTGCCCGAACCTGGCTGGGGACGTGCTCTCGGATCTGGCGGCCGGTATCGTCGGCGGCCTGGGGTTGCTCCCGAGCGCGAACGTCGGCGCAGAGAACGGCATGTTCGAACCGGTCCACGGCTCGGCACCCGACATCGCCGGGGAGGGCATCGCCAACCCCGCGGCGATGATCCTCTCCGGGGCGATGCTCCTCGACCACCTCGGGTACGCCGAGGAGGCCGACCGCGTGCGCGTGACCGTCGAGGATGTCCTCGCGGAGGGGCCGCACACCCCCGACCTCGGCGGTGAGGCCACGACCGGCAACGTAACCGAGGCAGTCCTCGACAGGCTCTGAGAGGCCGAGGAACTGACGCTGTTTCGCGCTGGCGACGACATCTGAGGGGTTGCGTCGCCGACCGGAGACACAGTGATCTCCGGCCGGCCACGGGGTCTCGATTCTCACACGGAGAATCGATAACGTCCGACGCTAATCCCTCAAGGACTGCTCGCCCTCTGCCGCCTGGCGGATCTCCTCCCAGCGCCCGCGCTTTTCGAGGTACGCCTGCAGGTCGGTGGCGTACTCCTCGGCCATGTCCATCGCGGCGTCCATACGCTCCCGGTCGGTGCCGCCGCTCCCGCCCCCGGAAACCCCGCCCAGGAGGTCCTTGAACGCACCGAGGACGCCACCCGAGGACCCCGAATCGGCTCCGCCACCCATCGGGCCGCCCATCTGCTCCTTGAGACGGTCCAGTTCGGGGAAAATCTGGTCGAGTTGACTGGTGTCTGCGACCATCTCCGCGCGGTCGGGGTCGCCCGGGTGTTCGATGTCGAACTCGACGGCTGTCATGATGAGTCCCCACTCCTGGTTGGTGAACTCCGACTGTTCGAGCCGGCTCTGGAACTGCTGGTCGACCTGCATCCGCGCGCCGGCCAGTTGGTCGCGCCAGTCCTCGGACATACCCCTCGTACGGGTGGGGCAATTATCAGCGTTTCCTCGATACTACAGTTCGAAGGTCTCGTCGCCCTCGAGGATGACTGGCTCCACAGCGGTGGCGTTCTCTGTGACCTGGCGTTCGAACTCGTCAGTGTCCATCTCGATGGGCGGGAACGTGTCGTAGTGCATCGGCATCGCGTACTCGACGCCGAGCCAGTCCGCGGCGATAGCGGCCTGGCGGGGCCCCATCGTGAAGTGGTCGCGGGCGGGGAGGGCGGCCGCGTCGGGATGGAGGTACGGTCCGATGACGTCGCGCATCTCCGACATCAGCGCCGTGTCGCCGGCGTGGTAGAACACCGTCGAATCCGCCGGGCCGCCCTCCGCAGGGTCGCTGTCGGAGATGATGAATCCGCCCGGCATCCCAGCGTACAGGTCGTACTCCATGTTGATGCCGTTGGTGTGGTCGGCCCGGTGGAAAGTGACGAAGGCCTCGCCCAGCTCGACCGTGCCGCCGAGGTTGAACCCGACCGTGGCATCGTCGTCGAGGTCGTACTCGTCGGTGACGTACCCGGTCAGCTCCGGCGTCCCGAGGATGGTGGCGTCGAGGAACTCGCCGACGTGGGCGATGTGGTCGTAGTGACCGTGGGTCAACAGCACGTAGTCGGGTGAAAGCGTTGCCGGATCGGTCTCTGTTTTCGGGTTGTCGAAGAAGGGATCGATCAGTAGGCTCGTGTCTCCGAGTTCGACGTGCCACGTCGAGTGGCCGTGCCAGGTGAGTTGCATGGCATCGGTGTCTACTCCCGAAACGCACTTAACCCTATTCGAGTCGGTCGAAGCCCGGGTTCACTCTGACTGGCGCGCGCTCGCCCGACCCTGCCGGCGTGCGTGGGCGATCCAGGCCTCCATCTGCCGGTTCAGACACCAGAACAGCACGACCGTGACCGAGACGACGGTGAGCGCGACGACCAGGCCCCGGTAGACGGTGTTCGAGGCCGGGAGTCCGACCAGCAGCATGATACCCGCGACGGTCAGCATCTCGACTGCACACCTGATTCCGGGACCGACGAACCCGGGGGGATCGGTCGGCATGTCTCCTCGTGTGGCCATGTCCCGGGGTTCGCGGCCGAGGGGATTGTAATTTGCCCCGGAATTTATTCCTCTGCCTCCCTTTCTCGTGGCATGGACGAGGACTCCCTGTCGCGGCGCCGCCTGCTCGGGGCCCTGGGGACCGCGCTGGCGGGAGCCGCTGCCGGCTGTACCATCGATTCGCCGGGGATGTCCACCGAAACGCCAGCCGAGACCCCGGGTGCCGAGGCGGGAACGCCAGCGCCAGGTTCGGAAGCGAGCGGGAGTCCGGCCGGGTCGGTCGAGCCCGACGCGGAGACGGGGAACCGACAGTTGCGCGACGAGACGGCCGAGGCGAGTTCCGCGGTCACGGACGTCTACCGGGAGGTGGTCGACTCGGTTGCTGCCGTCCGTGCGGCCTCCCCGGGCGAACGGGCCGCCAGCGGCACCGCCTGGGTCTACGACGAGGACACGCTCGTGACGAACGAACACGTCGTCTCCGGGGCGGATGCGGTCTCCGTGTTCTTCGAGGCGACCGGCTGGCTCGAAGCAAGCGTCGCCGGAACGGACGTCTACAGCGACCTCGCCGTCGTCGAGACCGACGGGATGCCGGAAACCGCACGACCGCTGGAGCTGGCGACCGTGGAACCGCCCATCGGGACGCGCGTGGTCGCGGTCGGCAACCCGTTCGGCCTGACGGGGTCGATTTCGACGGGCGTCGTCAGCGGCCGCAACCGCGCGTTGCCCGCACCGAACGGGTTCTCTATCCCCGACGCGGTCCAGACGGACGCCCCGGTCAACCCCGGCAACAGCGGCGGCCCGCTGGTCGACATGGACGGGACCGTCGTCGGCGTCGTCAACTCCGGGGGCGGTGACAACATCGGGTTCGCCATCTCTGCCGCCATGGTCCGCCGGGTCGTTCCCGCGCTCCGCTCGAGTGGTAACTACGAGCACCCCTACATGGGTGTCAGCATTCAAGAGGTGACCCCGAGGCTCGCGGCCGCGAACGGCCTGCAGGTGGCCCGCGGGCTGTACGTCCACGAGGTGGTCGAAGGAGGGCCCTCCGAGGGCGTCCTCCGGGGGACGACCGGCACCGAACGAATCGACGGCCAGCAGGTCCGGGCCGGGGGCGACGTCATCGTCCGGATGGGGCGGACCGACATCTACGGTCAACAGACGCTTTCGACGTTTCTCGCCCTGGAGACCAGTCCCGGCGACACCGTCGAGGTGACCGTCCTGCGTGGCGGCGACCGCGAACAGGTGCTGTTGGAACTGGGTGCCCGTCCCGACCCCGAGTAGCACTACAGCCGCTCGGCTGCGTCCTGTTCGAGCAGCGGCTCCGCGTTCTCGCGCGGGAGCTGGACCACGTCGTTCTCCGAGAGGTCGTACTCCCGCTCGTCCACGCCGAAGATGGCTCCGACGTCGGCCGTGATTCGGACCCGCTCCCGGTCGACGTCGCCGGCTGTGGGCTCGCTGTCGTCCCCTGCGGGGCCCGACTCGTGGCGGCCACCATCGCCCGAGGTGCCCGACACGTCGCTGTCCCCGTCGGCCGCGGGACCCCGGTGGCTCGCCTGGCCCTCGCGATCGGTCTCCGGGCCGCCCCTGTCAGACGACCGGTCGCTCTCGCCGGCCGCTTTCGGGGCTGTTTCCGGTGACCTGGACGCCGGCTCGCCCATGGCCGCGGCGGCGTCGACGGTCCGGTCGTCACCGGCAGCCGTCGACGGCCCGGGAGACTCCGCTCCGGCGTCCGATTCCCCCGTCCCGGTCGATGCGGCGCCTGCATCAGCAGTCCCGGACCGACGTTCGCCGTCGGTGGGCTCTTCCGGATCGGACTCCTCGCCCGCGAGGACATCCAGGACGTGCTGGCGGTTCGCCCTGATATCCGCGACGAGGGTGTCGAACAGTTGTTGCTCCTCGGCCGTCATGCCATCGGTCCCGGCCGGCATGCCCGCTGCGGCCAGCGAGGCGGCCTTGACGAGTTTGCCGAGGCGCTTCTCGTAGATTGCCTCGACGGTCTCCTCGGCCGCGTTTATTTCGCTCGAAAGTCGGTCGACCTCGGGCGCGTCGAACGGGTCGTCCGCGCGCTCGGCGGCGCGCTCGCGCCGGTCGCGCAACTCCTGAATGAACTCGCCCGCGTCAGCGTAGAACGATTCGCGCAACTCTTGGAGGCTGTCGGTGCGGCGCTCGCTGTCGCGGACGGACTGGAGTTCGTCTACGTTCATTCCTTGCCCTTTTCGGCCCGACCCCGGCACATCAGGAACACGCCGAGGTACTCCGGAACTGTATGCTCTCGCTCCCGGAGTGTAAAACTATCGCCGCCGAGTTCGACCGTGCCGCCGTCCGTCACATCGACGGCGATGTCGTGTCCCCGGAACGTCCCGGGGACCGCGTCGGCCAGCGGGTCGAACGACTCTATCTCCGACCGGGGAACGCGTCTGACCGCCAGTCCGCTCCCCCCGTGGAGGCTGCCCGGCAGGCGGATCAGCCTGTTCGTGTCGGTCGTGACCGGTTCGTCTATCGGGGCGTTTTGCGCCGCGGCGACCTCGCCGACCAGCGAGTCGACGAGCGTCCGCAACCCCACGCCGCCGGCCTCCAGGTTCCCGCGCTCGATTGCCTCGCGGTTGTTCTGGATGGTGCCGTAGACGGTCCGGGCACGACCCTCGCCGATCCCATCGAGGTCCTGCAACCGTGCCAGTGCCGCCTCGCGGTCCATCGCGTCGAGTTCCGAGACGAACTCCAGGAGTCGCTCGTGGACGCGCCGTCCCCACCCGCCCTCGGTCGGCAGGACGCGTACCGTTACCGTCTCGTGCATCTCCGTTCGAACGAGGCTCTCGGCCGTGAGGCCAGTCGCGCGCACGTAATCGACCACCTCGCGACGGCCGTCGCGTTCGAGGCCCTGGACCGCCGCGTCGCGGACGTGGACGTGGTAGCCCCGCGAGCCCGAGAACGCGATAGTGAGGTCCTCGAAGCCGAAGTCGCGTTCGAGAAAATCCAGCAACCGCAACAGGGCGTCCTTGCAGGTCGCGAGCATCTCGCGGTAGGTGTCGTCGGGCGATGTCGCGGGCAGGTGGTCGGCATCGAGGTCGAACACGAGGTCGGACGAGCGCCAGGACTTGTCGGACATCGTCGCGGCACCCGGGTCCTCGTACCGACCCGCCGAAAAGTAGACGTGGCGCGGGCGCTCGCGCCCGAGAAACGTCTCGATATCGCCAAGGTCGAGCAGCGAGTTGTGCCTGACGTAGGTCGCGCCTGGCCCCTCGGTCCAGGGGACGTACCCCCACTCGCGCTCGCTGGCGCCGGGTGGGGGCGAGATGTCGGCCCGGCGGTAGTAGTCGCCAAAGCGGCCCCTGAGGTAGGCCCGCGTGCGCTCTTCCATCGCCCCGAGGTTGCAGTAGCCACCCAAAAGGGTTTTCGGGGCTGTCGCCATCTTGCCGCCGCTGGCGAGTCCGTTTACAGTCGCGATTCTTTCAGCACGCCCAGGTGCCGGAGGTTCCGGTACTTCTCGTCGTAGTCCAGCCCGTAGCCGACGACGAACTCGTCGGGGATCTGAAACCCCGTGAATGCGATGTCGATGTCGACTGTCCGGCGGGCCTCCTTGTCGAACAGGACCGCGACCTCGACCGAGTTGGGGTCGTACTCCTCGAGCCGGTCGAGGATGGCATTGAGCGTGCGCCCCTCGTCGATGATGTCCTCGACGATGAGGATGTCCTTGCCGTCTATCATTTCGCGTTCCAGGAACCTGACCTCCGTCCGGGCGCGCCCCTCGCCCCCGGAGTACCGGTCGGCGCGGACGACTCCCTCTGAGAAGGCGCCGTCGAAGTCCAGCTGTGGCGTCAGGGAGCCGAAAAAGCGCATCGCGCCCTTCAGGACGCAGACAGCGTACAGTTCCCGCCCGCTCCGGGTGGCGTACTCCGCCGAGATGTCGTCGGCGAGGGCTGTGACCCTGTCCTCTATCTCGCCCTCGGAGATGAGGACGTTCCGCAGGTCGGACTCGTATTCGGTTTTAATACGGAACTGGTCGACGGCGTAGGGGGGCCGTTCGCGTACGTCGATCGGTGACGAACCCATTCCGTCGGGATCTTCAGCAGCGACCGACATAAAGACGCCGAGTCCTGGCCGGGACGGACCATCTGGCGATCACCGACCGATCAGGCTCGCCAGCCGGTCGCGGATGCTCTCGGACTCCCCGAGTTGCAGGTAGTAGGCGTCGCCGCCGTCCTCGTAGTAGCTGTCGATGCGTCGGGTGACTTCGAAGCCGAGATGGCGGTAGAACTGCAGCGCCTCCCGGTTGGTCGTGCGGGCGTGGCAGGTCACGGTCGTGTAGTCGTCGGCGACCGAGGCGACCAGTCGCTTGCCGAACCCTTCGCCGCGGTACTCCGGACTGACCGCCAGAAAGAGGATGTACCCGTCCCGGCGGACCGCCGCGAAGCCGATCAGCCGGTCGGCACCCCGGTCGACGTAGCTGTAGACCGTGGACCGCTTGTACGCGTTCTGGAAAAACCGCCGTCGCTGCCGCAGGACGCCGTCCTCGCTCCGGATGCGCTCCTTGAGCTGCCACGCCCGTTCGGCGCCATCGTCTGACCCGGGCTCGACGATACGTCGCTGGACGTTGACGCTCACTACCGGCAGGTACGTGCGGGAATCGTAATAATTCCACCGCATGCGAGTGCCAGGGTGGCGGGAACTGCCCGCCCAGCGGCCGCGAACGCGTTCACAACCCTTTCACAGCCGGTCCCCCGAGGAACATAGACCGCCGAACGTGCGGGCCCCGCCGGGCCTGTCCGGGCCGGTGAACACCCATGGGATACGAACTCCGCGAACACACTGCCGACGTTGCGGTCGAAGCTGCCGGCGAGACCCTCGGGGCGGTCTTCGCGGCCGTCGCCGACGGGATGGCCGCTGCGATGTGCGAGACTGTCCCCGCAGGTGGCGGCCGGACCGACGTCTCGGTCACCGCCGAGGGTCGGGCAGCGCTCCTGTTCGATTACCCCGCGCCGTGCCGCTGGCTGAGGTGACCGCCCGCGACCTGAAAGCCGTCACCTACTCCGAAATGGACATCTCGGAGACAGACGAGAGGTGGCGCGCCTATGTCGTCTTCGACGTTTAAAAGTTACAGTTCGCCAACAAACACTTATCGGGCGAACGCGTATGAACATCGATGATAACAAGAAAGACCGCGGGAGGCGTTCAGTGGGGTACGGCTCCCCGTCCGAGCGACAGGAAGGCCGTCCTGATCTGTCCCCGCTGTGGCCACGAGAGCCCCGTGAGGGGAGACTGGCTGCTGGTCGCGGCGGACGACCACGTCCGGGTGTATTGTCCGGACTGCAGGGCCCAGCTCACGGAGCGTCCGCGCCAGGCCGGCCAGGGGCCGGGGCCCAAGGAGAGGGCCCGGGTGCGGTAGCGAAGGAGCGAAGTATGGGTGGCCGGTAGTGAGTGACGTGCAAGAGTTCGAGCGCAAGCGACTCCTGGAGCGGATCGGGCGCGAGGGCGCGACGGTCGGCGCCGACATTCCGGAGGAGATCGACATCCAGGGCGAGGAGGTCGCCCTGCAGGAGTTCGTCTTCGAGATCCGGCGCCGGGAGACCGTGCCGGCCGGCGAGCGCGAGCGCGTCGAGCGCGCCAAGCGCAACCTCAGGCGGGAGCGTCTCCAGCGCAAACAGCGAATCGAGGATGGCGACATCTCCTACGAGGAAGGCGAGGACCTCGCCAGCGCCATCGTCGGCATCGACCGCGCGCTCGGGGCGCTCGACCAGCTCGGGCCGGTCGACATCGAGCGGGAGGCCCAGGCCAGAGAAGCAGCCGACCGGAAACGGTGGATGGACTTTCTCCGGAAGGCGCTGGGAGACGAGGACGAGACCACGGGACAGAGCCGGTCGAGCCGGGGAACAGGCCGATGACCGACGACGAGGCCGTCGCGGCCCTGCTCGAGGAGTTCGCGGACCGCCTGGAGGCGACGGGCGTCGAGTACAAACCCCGGGCCTACCGGCGGGCGGCCGAGAACGTCCGCGAGTCTCCCGAGTCGGTTGTCGAGTTGGCGACCGGGGGGCCGGACGCGGTCGCCGACATCGACGGTGTGGGTGAGGCCATCTCCGCGAAAATCGTCGAGTACGTCGAGACGGGCACTATCGAGGAACTCGAGGAACTCCGGTCGGAGCTCCCCGTCGAGATGGACGCACTAACACGGATCGAGGGTGTCGGGCCGAAGACCGTGGGTGCACTGTACCGGGGGCTCGGAATCCGGACGCTGGACGACCTCGAAGCCGCGGCCGAGGCGGGCGAGATACGCGACCTCGATGGCTTCGGCGAGACGACCGAGTCGAACATCCTCGAGGGTATCCCCTTCGCCCGCGAGGCACACGAGCGGTCGCTGCTCAGCGAGGCGCGCCCGCGCGGGGAAGCGGTCCGCGAGTACCTGACCGGATTCGAGGCCGTCACGGAGTGCGAACTCGCCGGGTCGATCCGGCGGTGGTCACCGACCGTGGGCGACGTGGACGTGCTCGCTGCCAGCGAGGACGGCGAGGCGGTCGTCGAGTCCTTCACCGACTGGCCCGCGGTGGAGACGGTGATCGAAGCGGGGTCC
>PXSU01000112.1 GCA_003022745.1 Halobacteriales archaeon SW_9_67_25 | reverse complement strand
CGGGTCGTGCCCGCTGGGAAGTCCGTCGTCTCGTGGAGCATGTCCGTCGTCACGACGAGGTCCTCGATGACGGCCGCGTCGTCACTGGCGTCGGGCAGGAGGTCGGCGATGTGGGCCAGCGCCGCCCGTTCGTCCATGGGTCACGTGGGGGACGGACCGACAAAAAGCCGGGCGTCTCGGGGGCGAGCGGCGGGCCGATTCGGTGGGTTCAAGCGCCCGGCAGCGACACAGGGAGGCATGGACGGCGACCGGTTGACGACGCTGGGGATGTTCGGGATCGCACTGGCGGTCCTGGCTGTCGTCGTCTGGATCATCGGCGCCGAGGAGGTCCTGGGCGCACTCGAAGCCGCCGACCGGTCGGTACTCCCGGTGCTGCTTGCAGTCGTGGTCGTCTGGCTGACCGCGTGGGGGCTGGCGCTGTGGACGGTCCTGCGGGCCATCGGTGCGCCCGTCTCGGTGCCGATGGCGGTCGCGCTCTTCGCGGCGGCGGTGTTCTCGAACAACGTCACGCCGTTCGGGCAGGCCGGGGGCGAACCCGTCAGCGGCCTGCTCATCTCGACGGCCGCCGACAGCGACTACGAGACGGGCCTCGCGGCCATCGCCAGCGTCGACACGCTCCACTTTCTCCCCTCCATCGGGCTCGGCATCGTCGGGCTCGTCTACCTGCTCGCGGGTGCCGTCGAACTGACCGAGGACCTGCTCGTCGCCACGGTCGGCGTGGTCGTCCTGGTGAGTCTCATCGTCACCGCCGCGACGCTGGGCTGGCGGTACCGTGACCGGGTCCGGACGGGTATCGTCGGGGTCGTCACGCCCGTCGCAGGCAGCCTCGGCGGGGTGATTCCCGGCCGGTCGCCGCCCGGGCGTGCGGACATCGAACAGCGGGTCGACGGCTTCTTCCTCGCCGTCGGGCGGGTCGCCAACAGCCGCCGGACCGTCGCCTTCGCGATGGGCTGTTCGGCGCTCGGGTGGACCTGTCTGGCCGGCGCGCTGTGGCTCTCCCTGTACGCGCTCGGACATTCGGTGCCGTTTGCGGCCGTGCTGTTCGTCGTCCCGGTCGGCTCCATCGCCGGGGTGACGCCGCTCCCGGGCGGGCTGGGCGGCCTCGAAGCGGCCTTCATTACGCTGCTGGTCCCCACGACGGGTCTCCCGGCGTCTGTCGCGACTGCGGGCGTGCTCATCTACCGCGGGGCGACCTACTGGCTGCCGGTCCTGGTCGGCGGCGGCGTCGCGACCGTGCTGGGCTCCCGGGCGCGCCAGTAGGGGACGGTCGCCGGTCCGACAGCCTGCGGAGCAATACGACGCACTTAACTGACGGCGTCGGGAACAACGGAGCAATGACGACACTCTACGACGTCCCCGCCGAGGAGTTCATCGAGGCTCTCGCGGCGGATCTGGCGGACGAATCGGCGATCGAGGAACCCGACTGGCTCAGGTTCGCCAAATCCAGCGTCGACCGCGAACTCCCGCCCGAACAGGAGGACTTCTGGGAGCGCCGGACAGCGAGTCTCCTCCGGAAAGTCGCGATGGACGAACCGGTCGGGGTCGGCAGCCTCCGTACCGCGTACGGTACTGCCACGCAGGGCTCGAACCGCTACCGCGTGCGGCCACGGCAGAAAACCGAGAGTTCGGGGAAGATCATCCGCACGTCACTCCAGCAACTCGAAGCGGCAGGCTACGTCGAAACCGCCGAGGGCGAAGGCCGCGTGATCACCAGCGAGGGGCAGAGCTTCCTCGACGACGTTGCCCAGCGGGCCCTCGAAGGGATCGACGATCCGGCCCTCGAACGCTACGCCTGATACTGTTCGGGCGCGTCAAAGTAGGCCTCTCGCGTCTCCGTAATGGTTTTGCCGACCACTCGACAACAGTAGCGTATGAGTGGCGAACCCAGCGACGAGGAAATCGAGGAGATCCGCAAGAAGAAGATGGAGCAGTTGAAAGAGCAGGCCGGCGGGGGCGACGAGGAGGCCATGGAGGCCCAGCGCCAGCAGGCCGAAGCCCAGAAGAAGGCCATCCTCCGCCAGCACCTCACCGACGGGGCACGCAAGCGCCTGAATACGGTCAAGATGTCCAAACCCCAGGTCGGCAAGAAGGTCGAACAGCAGATCGTCGCCCTGGCCCAGAGCGGCCGCATCCAGGGCAAGATCGACGAGGAGAAGATGAAGGAGTTGCTGCGCGAACTGACGCCCGATTCGAAGAGCTTCGACATCCGGCGCCGGTAATGGACCTCTGCCCGCTGTACAGCGGTGGCGCCGACTCGACGCTGCCTTGCTTCTCGATTCCGTGGCGGACGTGACGCTGCTGGAGTGTACGTTCGGCGTTGCCGACGGAGAGAGCGCCACCCGGACACCACGCGGCGCGCGCGAGAAGTGGTGTGCTTTTCACTGCGGACCGTCGAGTGACGGTAATGAACGCACGCGGCCGAACCGTACGCGTCGGCACCCGGGGGTCCGAGCTGGCGTTGCGCCAGGCCGCCACGGTCAAGGAGGCCCTGGAACGGCGCCGGCTGTCGGTCGAACTCGTCGAGGTGGAGACGCGGGGCGACCAGCTCCGGGACGAACTCATCCACCGGCTCGGGACCACGGGCGCGTTCGTCCGCGCACTCGACGAGGAGGTGCTCTCGGGGGACCTTGACGCGGCCGTCCACTCGATGAAGGACGTCCCGACCGACCAGCCAGAGGGCCTGGTCGTGGCCGGTATCCCCGAACGGGGTCCCGCGGCCGACCTGCTGGTCACGCCTCTCGCGGGACTCCGGGGCAACGTCGACACCCGCGTCGAGAAACTCTTAGCGCCAACCCTCCAGCGGGAACACGAGGCGCGACTCGAGGCCGAAAACGAAGCCAACGGAACGGGAGAAACCGACGACGGCCAGGCCGGTGACCGGGCCGGGGAGGACGAGGACTCGGAGGGAGGCGAGTACGAGCGGACCGTCGAGGAGTGGTTCGACGCGCTCGCGGAAATCGAGCGCCGCGCTCTCGAACGCGCGGTCGACACGGAGTACGACGCCATCTGTCTGGCGGAGGCGGGCGTGACCCGGAGCGGGCTCGACCACCACGTGCCCCACGTCGGGCTCGATCCGGCAGAGTTCGTCCCCGCGCCGGGCCAGGGGGCACTCGCGGTGACGGCAGTCGACGGCAACCTGGCCGGGCACCTCCACGAGATACTGGACCACCCGCCGACGCGCGTCGCCGTGACCGTCGAGCGGACGGTACTGGCGGAACTCGGCGGAGGGTGCGTGGCACCGATGGGCGTCCACGCACGCCTGCAGGGCGAGGTCGTCCTGACCGCGGTCAGCGTGCTCGCGCGGGACGCGGACCGGACGGTTACCGCGACGCGGGAACTGCCGGTCGAGCGCCACGCAGAGGCTGCAACGGCGTTCGCGGCCGACCTCGCCGACCGGGGGGCGGCAGAACTTATCGAGGAGGCGAAACGCGACGGGCCCGACGGAGCAAAACGACAATGAGTGGCGACGGCGCGGACAGCGTGGAGACAACCGGGTGTCGGGCGGCGAGCGACCGACCGCAGGTCGCGGTCTTTCGACCGCCGGACGACCGCCTGGCCGACGCCGTGGACACGCTGGAGGGTCTCGGGGCCGACCCGGTGGCAGACCCGATGCTCGCCGTCGAAGCGACCGGCGCGAGTCCCCGTACGGACGCTGACTACGCAGTCCTGACGAGCAAGACGGGTGCCGAACTCGCTGCCGCGGAGGGCTGGGAACCGGGAGACGCGAGCGTCTGTGCCATCGGCGAGTCGACCGCCGACGCGCTCCGCGAGGGGGGGTATACCGTCGATGTCGTCCCGTCGGAGTTCTCCTCGCAGGGACTGGTCGACTGCCTCGCGGGCGAGGTCGGTGGTGCCCGCGTCGAGGTAGCCCGTAGCGACCACGGCTCGGCAGTCCTGCTCGACGGCTTGGACGCGGCCGGCGCGTACGTCCACGAGACGGCCCTCTACCGGCTGGCCCGGCCCGAGGGGGCCGGCGACTCCGCGGAACTGGCCGCCGACGGACGGCTCGACGCCGCGCTGTTTACCTCCTCGCTCACCGTCGAGAACTT
>PXSU01000111.1:7710-17904 GCA_003022745.1 Halobacteriales archaeon SW_9_67_25 | reverse complement strand
GCAGCCTCGACGGCCTGCTGGCGGCCCATGGTCACTCGACCAGCGTGATCATGTTCCCGTTGCGGGTGACGTGCAGGTCACGGCCCATCTTGTACCCCTGGTCCTCCGCGAGGTCGACGTAGGGTGCGTACCCGCTCATGTCCTGGTGGGCCGGAATGACGTTCCGGGGCTGGAGCGTATCGAGCATCTCGTAGTGGCCCTCGCGGTTGAGGTGGCCCGAGACGTGGACCTCGTCGTAGATGCGCGCACCCTGCATCCCCAGCAGGCGCTCGGACTGGTAGCGCTGGCCCTCGTTAGTGGGCTCGGGGATGACCCGCGCCGAGAAGATGACCTTGTCGCCGTTGTCGAGTTCGTAAGGCGTCTCGCCCCGGCCCATCCTGGTGAGCATTGCGCGGGGTTCACCCTGGTGGCCGGTCACGATGGGCAGGAAGTTCTCCTTGCCCTCGTTCATGACGCGTTTGAAGGTGCGGTCGACGGACTTGCGGTGGCCGTACATGCCCAGGTCCTCGGGGAACTCCACGAAGTCCAGGCGCTCGGCGGTGCCGGAATATTTCTCCATCGACCGCCCCAGGAGGACGGGCTGGCGCCCGATGTCGTCGGCGAACTCGACGAGGGACTTCACGCGGGCAATGTGGGAAGAGAACGTCGTGGCGACGATGCCGCCGTCGTAGTCCTCCAGGCTGTAGATGACGTCCTTGAGGTGTCGGCGCGCGACGGACTCGCTGGGTGTGCGGCCCTTCTTCGAGGCGTTCGTGCAGTCCTCGATATAACAGAGCACACCGTTGTCCTCGCGACCGATCTCGCGGAACCGGTCCATGTCTATCGGGTCGCCGATCACCGGCGTGTGGTCCATCCGCTTGTCGAGTCCGTAGACGATTGCTCCCTCCGGGGTGTGCAAAACGGGGTTGATCGCGTCGATGATCGAGTGGGTGACGTTGACGAACTCCAGTTCGTTGCGGTCGCCGATGGACATCGTCCCGCCGGCCTCCATCTTCACGAGGTCGTTCTGGACGCCGAACTTCTCCTCGCCCTGGATCTGCTGTTTGACCAGCTCGATGGTGAAGGGCGTGGCGACAATGGGTGCGTCGTATCGGTGTGCGAGCTTCGAGATGGCGCCGATGTGGTCGAGGTGGCCGTGCGTGGGCACGATGGCCTTCACATCGCCCTGGAGGTCGGACATGACGCGGTCGTCGGGGATCGCGCCCATGTCGATGAGGTCCAGGGAGTGCATCCGCTCGGTTTCGACGTTGTCGTGGATCAGTACCTTCGAGAGGTTCAGCCCCATGTCGAAGACGACGACGTCGTCCCCGGCACGGACGGCAGTCATCTGGCGGCCGACCTCTTCGTAGCCTCCGATCGTTGCAATTTCGATTTCCATGGTATCACGCCGAGGTGGCCGTTCCCCGGGAGCGGTGGCCGACGGACGCTCGCGCGCCGCGGGAATCGGTCGGCTGGTCCCTCGCGTGGGGGGCGACAGCCGTCGGAGGGCTGCCGCGTCGCCGGAACCGCGTCCCGAACGCACCGACGTGCGCGGGTTGCCCCGGTGGGGTCCCGCGCGGTGCGCTCGCCGGCCGTCCCGCCGCGTCCCTCGGACGGCCGTATGCTCGGATGCTTCCTGCTTGTGTGCCCGGCGATAAAAAGTGTGCGCTTCTACTCCTCTTCTGTCGGGTCTACGAGCGGGTCCCCGCCCGATCCGGATTCCGACTCCACGTCCGCCCTGGAGTCACGCCCACGCGGTGAGTGCCAGTCAGGTTCGTCCTCCTCGGCATCGCTGGTGTCGACCCCGGACGACCCGTCGTTCTCCCCGCGCACGGGGTCGTCGGTCGTCCCGAACACGATCTCCTCGGGGCTGGGGGCCGGCCGCTCCTCCGGACTATCCGCCGAAGCGTCGGCCGTCGGTGTCTCCGCCTCGGTGTCGCTCACGGCCGGTGGCGAATCGGCGGCAGTTTTCAGGTCGGGTTCGCTTGCGGCCGTCGACGGGGCGTCTTCGGTAGCTCCCTGAACGGGTTCGTCGGGCCCGGAGGTGTCAGTCGGCAGACTCTCCGTGGCAGCCTCGCCGGAACCTGTCACGACCTGCGGTTCCACCGCCGACTCACCGTGCTCGACGCCGACAGAGACTGCGTCGGCAACGAGTTTGTGGGTCAGCCCGACCAGGCCAGCGAGGAACAGAACGGCGCCGAGGGCCGCGAGTGCGACCCCGCCAGCGAGGCGGCCGGTACCCACAGCCGCCGCGTCGAGGCCGATGCGCCCGGGGGCGGCGAGTACTGCACCGCCGACGAGCGCACCCGCGCTGACGAGGGCGACGGCGAGCAGGTACCCCACCAGCGTCCCCCCGTAGCGGAGACTGTCGGTGAACGGAACGGCTGACATACCGCCCTGTTCCGGTGGGTGCCGAAAATAGGTTGTGGCTCCGGCCGCTCGTACTGTCACCCGGAGCCGCCGACCACGGTGCCGGGTGCCGCTCCCGCGAGGAACGCCGCCAGGTCTGCCAGCCCGAAGACGTGTGCCGGCGTCGCCACTGCGAGCAGCGCGCGGACTTTCCCGGCCATCCCGCCCGTGACGTCGGTGGCATCGCTGGTACCGAGGGCCCCGGCCACGCCGGACAGCGAGTCGATCCGTTCGAGGACAGCCCCGTCCGAGTCGAGGACGCCCGGTACCGTCGAACAGCCCCCCAGGCGGTCCGCGTCCAGCGATCGGGCCAGCGAGACGACGACCTCGTCGCCGCTGAGGATGGTCCCACCGCGACCCCGGTGAGTGACTACGTCGCCGTGCAACACGGGCACGAACCCTTCGGCGAGCATGGCCTCGACGCTCGCCGTCGGCAGGTCCAGCGTCGCTGTGTCGCCGTCGGCCCCGCCCGCCTCGCGATGTGCCAGGGAGAGTGGCCGGACCGGCAGGGCGTCCACGTCCCGTCCGTGCAGCGAGTCGAGAACTGTGCCGTTCAGCTCACCCATGGCGGCGTGGATGGACGACAGTGCCGCGGCATCCCGACTGCCGGACGTCGCGGAGACGCCGTGGCGGTCGGCGTGGTGGTGACCGAAACTCCCCCCGCCGTGGACGACGACGAGACGGTCTGGTCCGTCGGCCGGGTCGGCAAGCGCGCCGGCGATGGCGTCGGCAGCCGTGGCCAGCGCCCCGTGGTCGACCGTCTCGGGCTCGTCTTTCCGCGTGAGGACGCTCCCGCCGAGTTTGAGGATGGTCGTCATCGCCCTTCGACCCGGACGCCGTCGGTGTCGAGTTCGGCCCGGAACGCCTGCTGACAGCCGGGCGTGTACTCGAGGGCGGTCGCAGTCTCGGTCGTCTCGTCCAGCGCGACGACACAGCCACCGCCGCCAGCGCCGGTGAGTTTCGCACCCGGCGCGCCAGCGTCCCTGGCGGCCCACACCATCGCGTCCAGCGACCGCGATGAGACACCCAGCGCCTCCAAGAGGCCGTGGTTGAAATCCATCAGCCGGCCCAGTTCCGCGACGTCCCCGTCAGCAAGGGCCGCCTCGCCGCGGCGGACGATGTCGCCGATGGCGGCCACGGTGTCGGCCGCGAAGCCGTAGGTTTCCTTCAGGTCGCGCACGCCCGCGACGAGCGCACCGGTGTCGCCCGCGCCGCCGTCGTAGCCGATGACGAAGGGCAGGTCCGGCGCCGGGAGCGTGCGACAGTCCTCGCCCTCGACGCGGACCGCCCCGCCCATCGTCGAACAGAAGGTATCGGCACGGGAGGCCTGGCCGTCTTGGACGGTGTACTCCACCCGGTAGGCACGGTCGGCCAGTTCCTCGCGGGAGAGTTCGACCCCGAGTTCTCGCGTCGCGGCGTCGATGGCGGCGACGACCACCGCGGCCGAGGAGCCGATGCCTGCTCCGAGCGGGATCTCGCTGTCGACAGTGACGTCGAATCCCGCCGTCCCGTCGTCAGCCGCGTCCCGGGCCTGCGAGATGGCCTCGTTGACGTAGCCGACGCCCGCCTCGACCAGCGAATCCGGGACATCGACGTCCGGGTGGCCTGCGGCGGCGTCGTCGTACTCGACCGTGAACCCGTCGAGGGTGAGGTCGCCCGCGTGGACGCGGACGCCCTCGGCACGCTCCTCGACGGTGACGCGGGCGCGGCGCTCGATGGCACACGGGACCGCCGGCTCCCCGTAGACGACCGCGTGTTCCCCGAACAGGTAGACTTTGCCCGGGGCGCTCGAGGTGACCATACCCCTCCATCTGCGGCCGAGCCCCGTTTAGGTGTCGGTCCGGTACCGGAGACCGGTCCGAAACATACGGATTGCTGTGGCTATTTTCCGGGTCGACCGCACGCTGTCCTCGCCGTCCGTGATGAGTGTCATCCTGCTTCTGGCGTTGGGCTTGCTTGCCCTCCCCGTGTACCGGTTCCGTCCCTGGGAAGCCGACCTCTCGGGGAGGGTACTCGAGTTCGGCCGGACCCGCCGGCTCACGCTCTCCCTGGCGGTCGCGCTGTTCGTCCTCGTCCGACTGCCGGTCGTCCCGGAACTGCTCGGGCCGGTGGTGACCCTCCTGGTGTTGCCCCTGCGTGCAGCGCCACAGGTCCTGTTCGGCGCGAAGGTGTTCTATGCAGACCTGCTCGGTGAGACCGCCGGCCAGGCCGTCTTCCGGGCCGGCCGGCTGTACGTCGAGTTCCTCTGGCTGTACACCGTCGGCCGGCTCGTGCCCCGCGAACTGACGCTCGTGCTCTCCCGGGACACCGGCATCTACCCGAAATCGACCTACGGCTCGAACCCCTATTCCGGGTACGCCGAGAGCGAGCGCGTGGGCTTCGACGTCGGCAGCGTCGACGGTGTGAGTATCGGCAACGCCTCGCGGGCCTATCCCGAGGAGACGGTTACCGGGGCCGACGTCATCAACGACGAGGTCGGTGGCGTGTCCGTGCTGGTCGTCGAGGACCAGCGCGAGGGCGGCGTGAAACTATTCGTTCGCGAGGTCGACGGCGAGCCGGTGCGGTTCTCGCTGTCGGACGGGCGCCTGGTCGACGAGGCGGGCAACGAGTGGAGCTTCGACGGCGAGGCCCGCGAGGGGCCACATGCAGGAGCAGAACTCGACCGCCTCAACAGCCACGGCATCTTCTGGTTCGCCTGGAGCGAGTTCCATCCCGAAACAGTCGAGACGCCGTCGGAGTAAGTACGGGTTCGACCGAACGCGGGCCGTCCCCACCAAGTATACAAACGCCGCCTCTGTACGGAGGAACATGTTCACACGACGGGACGTACTTGCAGGGGCGACAGTGGCAGTCGCAGCGAGCACGGCAGGGTGTAGCGCGATACCGTTCATCGGCGACGAGCCACTGGAGTTCGAGGCCACGCAGACGACCGTTCCGGCATCGACCCGCGATGAAACCGGGTACGAGGAACAGGGTGTCACCGAGAACGTGATCGAACGCACCTTCGAGGTCGGCGGTCAGTCACAGGACGTGATCGTGACGAACTGGCAGGCCGAGTACGACAAGGCGATCGAGGTCTCGGACATAGCGGACGCCCCTGTCGAGCAGAGTGCCCGGGCAGCGATATTCACGGTCCTCTCGACGCCGCAGGTGTCGGTGCTCGGCCAGAGTTTCAATCCCATAGAGGACATGGACAGCAGTGAACTCGCCGGGCGGGTCGAGGGCAACTTCGAGAGCCTTGAGAACCTCGAACAGGTCGGGGAGGAGGGCGCCCTGGTCGCCGGCCAGGAGACTACCGCCGGTGAGTTCAGCGCCGACGCGCAACTCTCGGAGGCACCGGTCGACATCGAACTCGCGCTCCACATCACCGAGGCCGTCGAGGTCGGCGAGGACTTCGTCGTGACCGTCGGCGCCTATCCCCGCAGAGTCGGGGAAGTCGAACGCGAGAACGTCTTCTCGATGATGGAAGCAGTCGAGCAGGGAGAGTAGGGGGCTGCAGGGCAGGTCACCTGGACCCGATGTCGGTATCGTAGCGGACGTAGTTGCCGAGCCAGCCGCCCAGCGCGCTCAGACCGACGGTGTAGACGGCCGCGAACAGCAGGCCGACGACGATAGCCACGAGGCCGAAGCCGCCGACCATCCGGCCCGGTCCCATCGCGCCACTGACCATGAAGACGAAGACGTTCGCCAGGAGGAACGCGATTACGACCAGCGGGACCAGGGCGATGGCGCCGGAGACGGTACCGACCCACAGTCCGTCGTCGCGGTCGCCGCCCTGCAGGTAGCCGGCGATCAGACCGCCCACTATCGGCGCGAACGGGACGAACGGCGACACGACGACGGTCACGACGGCACCGAGGAGGGCGTGTACGAGGGTGTCGTCGGGGGACATACGGGATGCTACTCGACAGTGACGCTCTTTGCCAGGTTCCTGGGTTTGTCGATCGACCGGCCGAGCCGCGCCGCCACGTGGTAGGAGACCAACTGGAGTTGCACGTTCGCGAGGACGCTGGCGGCCCGGGGATGGGTTTCGGGAATCTCGAGGACGTGGTCGGCGTAGCGTTCGACATCGCTCGCACCGTCGGTCACTGCGACAACGGGCGCGTTGCGAGCCTCGACCTCCTTGACGTTCCCGACGGTCTTGCGGGCCAGTTCGCCGTCCCCCGTCACGACAGCGAACACGGGGGTGTTCTCGGTGACCAGCGCGAGCGGGCCGTGTTTCAGTTCGCCCGCGGCGAACCCCTCCGCGTGTTTGTAGGTGATCTCCTTCATTTTCAGCGCACCCTCCAGGGCGACCGGGTAGTGGAGGCCACGCCCGATGAAGAAGTACGCGGGGGCGTCCTCGTAGGTCTCCGCGACGGCGGGCGCCGTCGAGTCGTCAAGCACTGCCTGGACGTCGCCGGGCAGGTCCCGCAGGGCGGGCACGATATCGCGGGCGTCGCCGCCGGCCGTCGCGAGCGCGAGGAGGTTCAGCGCCGCGAGTTGCGAGGCGAAGGTCTTCGTCGCCGCGACGCCGATCTCCGGGCCGGCGCGGATATAGAACGCGTGATCACACTCGCGTGCGGCGGTCGAGCCGACGGTGTTCGTGACGGCCATCGTGCGCGCCCCGCGACGGCGTGCCTCGCGGAGTGCGGACAGGGTATCGGCCGTCTCGCCGCTCTGGGTGATGCCCACCACCAGCGCGTCGCCGGTGGGCGGGACCCCGCTCGCGTACTCGCTGGCGAGGAACGCCTGGGCGGGCACGCCCGCCGCCCGGAACAACCCCGCGGCGTACAGCCCCGCGTGGTAAGAGGTACCACAGGCGACGAACTGGACGCCCGTCGGGGAGAGGTCGCCGAGGTCCCCGATGTCGACGGCCCCGCCGAGTTCGTCGACCCGCCCGCGCAGGCACTGCCGGAGAGCGCGCGGTTGCTCGTGGATCTCTTTCAGCATGTAGTGGTCGTAGCCGCTCTTGCCCGTCTCCTCTGGGTCCCAGTCGACCGTGTCGACCGGCTTCTCGACGACAGTACCCTCCGCGTCGGTCACCGTCCAGGCCCCGTCCAGCCGGGCGAACTCGCCGTCATCGAGGTAGATGACGCGGTCCGTGTAGTCCCGGAACGCGGGGACGTCGCTGGCGAGATACAGGGCGTCGTCACCGATTCCGAGCACCAGCGGCGAGTCGTTGCGGGCCGCGAACACCACCTCGTGGCCCGCGACCACTGCCGCGATGGCGTAACTGCCATCCAGGCGCGAAATCGCGGTCCGGACCGCCTCCTCCGGGTCCGGACCGCCCTCGAGTGCGTCCTCGATGAGGTGGGGGACCACTTCGGTATCGGTATCGCTGGTGAAGGTGTGTCCGGCCCGCGTGAGTTCGTCGCGGAGCGGCTGGTAGTTCTCGATGATGCCGTTGTGGACGACCGCCACGTTGCCCGCACAGTCCATGTGTGGGTGGGCGTTCTCGTCGGTCGGCGGCCCGTGCGTGCTCCAGCGGGTGTGGCCTACGCCCACCGTTCCCGAGAGGGTCCGGCCGGCGAGCCCGTCCCGGAGATCATCGATTTCCCCGGCGCGCTTGCAGATGTCGAGGCCAGTCCCGGGTCCGGTGAGCGCGACGCCCGCGGAGTCGTAGCCCCGGTACTCGAGTTTCGAGAGGCCGTGAACAAGCGTCTCCAGCGTGCCGTCGTCACGGCCGACACAGCCGATGATCCCGCACATCAGCGCACCACCTCCGCGCCCTCGCTGACGGTTCCCGTCACGTGGACACCCGGGCCGACCGTGACGTTCGGGCCGACGAGCGTTCCGGGGGCAAAGCTCGCGCCGCCGCGTACCTGCGTCCGGTCGGCGACGACCGCTCCGAGGCGCTGGCTCTCGAAGACCCTTGAGCCGACGCGGACGTCGGCGGGACCGCCCGGGATGGTGGTCGCCGCGCCGAGGTGGACGCCCCCGCCCAGCACCGCGTCCCGGAGCGTCGAGCCGGCGTCGACCCGCGCGTCAATGTCCACCACTGACCGTTCGACGGTGGCGTTCGGACCGACGGTGACGTTGCCCCCGAGCGAGACCGTCGGCCCGAGGACGGCACCGGGCCCGATCTCGGAGTCGGGGCCGACCACGACCGGGCCGCGCAACGTCGCGTCGGGGTGGACGGTAGCCTCGTCGTGGACCCACACTCTGTCTCCCCGCAGCGGTTCGGCGACTCGACCCCTGGCGAGTACTTCGTCGGCGACCGCCAGCAGGTCCCAGGGGTAGGTGGCGTCGACCCAGAGGCCCTGTGTGTGGACGCCCCGCACCCGCTCGCTGTCGAGCAGTCTGGAGAGGGTGTCGGTCAACGCCAGTTCGCCCGCCTCGCGGGGCGTCTCCGCGATGGCGTCGAAGATGGACGGCGAGAAGGCGTAGACGCCGCCGTTGATGAGTCGGTACTCGTCGGTGTCGGGTTTCTCGACGATATCGGCCACCTCACGGTCGCGGAGCGTGACGGCACCGTACTGTCCCGTGTCCGGGTGTTCCAGGACGGCTATCGCTGCCGCGGCGGACCCCTCCTCGTAGGCACCTGCCACGTCCCGGACCGAACTCGCCTCGATGACGCGGTCGCCGTTGACGACGAGCACCGGGCCGTCGACCACCTCGCGGGCCTGCAGGAGGGCGTGCCCGCTGCCGAGCTGTTTCCCCTGGACGACGTACTCCAGGGAAACGTCGCGGTAGGTTGGCCCGAAGTGCTCCTGGACGCGCTCGCGCCGGTATCCGACGACGAGGACGATGTGGCGCACGCTGGCGTCGACCAGCGCGTCGAGGACGTGTTCCAGGATGGGACGGTTCGCCGCCGGCAACATCGGCTTCGGGCGGTTGCGCGTCAGCGGGCGCAGCCGGGTTCCCTCGCCGGCAGCGAGGACCACGGCGGTCTGGACGCTCATACGGTCCGCTCGTGACCTGTCGGCTTCAACTTTCTGGGGGACGCAAGCTTTCGCCATCCGGAGGTCGAATCCGCCGACAGTGACCGCTCGACCGGCGAGCACGGCCGCGTAAGGTTCATGCGGGTGGTGGGTCATGGTGGCCGTAGCCGTGGACACGAGCAGACAACTCTACGAGTCGGAGGCAACGGGCTGGCAGCGCGGGCTCTACGAGAGCGTCAAGGCCACGTTCCGTGCACCCATCGTCAACTGGATCTTCCGGACGACCGTCGCGAACTACCCCGAGTTCGCCCGGTACATGTGGGGACAGGTCGCACCGGTCTTCCGGACAGAGGCCTTCGCAGACTACACCATCGCCTATCGCGACGCAGTCCTCACCGCCGTCGAGGACACCCGCTCGATTCCCGTCTACCGGTGCGAGCAACTCCCTGTCGGTCCCGCGGCCTACAGCCAGCTCCGGGGCCAGCTCGCCACGTTCGACGTCGTCGGCCCCAGACTAGCGGTCCTGTTCGCACTCGTCGACCGCTCGCTGTCGGGCGGCCCGGTCGGCTCGACTCCCCCGGACGACCCGGCGACGCTTGCGCCGTTCCCGGACCACGTCGACCGGGACCGCGGGATAGCGCCGACGATGGCAGCCTTCGACGGGGCCCCGGCCGAACTCGCGGGGACCGTCGAGGAGATTGAGGCGTTCCACGACCTCGAGGAGGGGCTGCCGAGTATCTATCGCTGTCTCGTCCAGTGGCCCGGCTACCTCGAGACGGTCTGGACCGACCTCGCGCCGGTACGAAAGCCCGGGGCCTTCGACCCGGTTTCGGAGGCGGCACGCGAGGCGGTGGGGTCGTTCGTGGAGTCGCTGGCCCACAGGCCACGGCTCTCGCCGGACGCGCTCCGGTCGGCCGGGTTCGACGAGGGGGTCATCGAGGAC
>PXSU01000111.1:0-7692 GCA_003022745.1 Halobacteriales archaeon SW_9_67_25 | reverse complement strand
GCGATCGCGGACACGGTCCTCCCGGTGTTGCCCGTCTACGCGGCGACAGTCGGCGCCCTCGACAGGTCGACCGTCCCTGACGGCGTACCGGTAGTCCCCGGCAGTGTCGACGAGTTTCCGTCGCCCTCGCTCATTCCATCCGTGGATAGCGGCTCGAACATATATAAACGCTGACGACTGGTATGTCTTCCCGCACGGCGCTCGCGGCGCCGGACCGGGTTCGAAAGCGAGTTACACCGGCCTCCCGAGGTGGGTGTAATGACGGTCCTCGACACCGCGAGGGCGGCGCTGTCGACCGGCCCGGTCTGTGACGCCTGTCTGGGGCGAGTGGTGGCCGACCGGAGTTTCGGGCTGGCAAACGACGAGCGCGGCCGGGGACTCCGGGTCGCGGTCGCCCTCGAGGACGACGATACCTTCGAGGAACCCGACGCGGAGTGCTGGGTCTGCGAGGGCGAGTGTGCCCGACACGACTGGTGGGCACAAAACGGTGCCGCCGCGTTGCGGGGCTACGAGTTCGACACCTACCAGGTGGGTACCCGCGTCCCGCCGCTGTTCGAGGAGAACGACCGCCTCCTCCGGGAGGAGGCCGGCCTCGACCCGGAGGCGGGCGAGCAGTTCAAATCGGCGTTCAACCGCGAGGTGGGCAAGCGCCTCGGCGCGAGGACCGGGACCGAGGTGGACTTCGACCGCCCGGACGTGGTCGTGCTCTGTGACCTGACGACCGACGAGGTGGACGTGCAGGTCAACTCGGCGTTCGTCTACGGCCGGTACCGGAAACGACAGCGGGACATCCCCCAGACCGAGTGGCCCTGCCGGGAGTGCAACGGTACCGGCCGCAAGCGCGACGAACTCTGTGAGGGCTGTGACGGAACCGGCTACCGGTACGACGAGAGCGTCGAGCAGTTGACCGCGCCCGTCGTCGAAGACGCCATGGACGGAACGGGCGCGACGTTCCACGGAGCGGGCCGGGAGGACATCGACGCCCGGATGCTGGGGACCGGCCGGCCGTTCGTCGTCGAGGTCGACCGTCCCCGGAGGCGCCACGTCGACACGGAGACACTCGAGGCGGAGATAAACGACTTCGCAGCCGGGAAAGTCGAGGTGGAAGAACTCTGTCTGGCCACCCACGAGATGGTCGAACGGGTCAAAGAACTCCCCGCGAGCAAGACCTACCGGGCCGAGGTGGCGTTCGCGGAACCGGTCGCCGCCGAGGGCTTCGCGGCGGCCCTCGAGACGCTCGCAGGAGCGACCATCCGCCAGGAGACGCCACAGCGCGTCGACCACCGCCGCGCCTCGAAGACGCGCACGCGGCAGGTGTACGAGATTTCCGGCGAACTGGCGGGCGCACGCGAAGCGACGGTCGAGATCCACGGCGAAGGCGGTCTCTACGTGAAGGAACTGGTCCACGGCGATGAGGAGCAAACCGAGCCGAGCCTCGCCGGGCTGGTCGGCGTCGGGGCCGACGTGACGGCACTGGACGTCCTCGCCGTCGAGGGCGAAGACGAACCCTTCGAGCGCGACGAGTTCTTCCGGACCGGCGAACGGTAGCCGGGAGCACCCAAAAATTTTTGATGTGTCAGTCCGTAGCAGATGTCGACACCATGTGTCACCACTACGAGCGCGGAACGGCACCCTGGGAGCGGATCGAGGAGCGCGAGACGGAAGACGACGAACCTGCCGAGGAGATCGAGACGCCCGAAATCGAGATCGAGGAGATGGAGGAACCGGAGATCGAGACGCCCGAAGTCGCGGACGACTAGCCACAACGGTTTTTTCGCGGGGCGCGAACCGCACAGCCATGCGTCTCGGTGTCGACGAGGCCGGCAAGGGACCGGTACTGGGGTCGATGTTCGCCGCCGCAGTGCGGGTCGATCCCGAGGACCTGCCCGACGGTGTCGCTGACTCGAAGGCGCTGGCACCCGAGCGGCGCCGGGAACTGGCCCGGACGATCCGCGATGTGGCCGACGCGGTGGGCGTCGCCGAGATACCAGTGGCACGGATCGACGACCCCGGGACTGACATGAACGCGCTGACGGTCGCCGCCCACGCCGAGGCCCTCGCGGCGGCCGCCGAGGAGGGCGACGAAGTGTACGCAGACGCCGGCGACACGAACGCCGTCCGGTTCGAGCGCAACGTCGCGGACGCGGTGCCGGTAGCCCTCGATGTGCGGGCCGAACACGGTGCCGACGAGACCTACCCGGCGGTGAGCGCAGCCAGCATCCTCGCCAAGGTCAAGCGGGACGCCCACGTCGAGTCGCTGGCCGCCGAGTACGGGGAGGTCGGGAGCGGCTACCCGGGCGACGAGCAAACGCGGACGTTTCTCCGGGAGTTCGTCGCCGAGCACGGCGAACTGCCCGAGTGTGCCCGCGAGTCCTGGCGGACCAGCCGGGACGTCCTCGCGGCGGCCGAGCAGTCCTCGCTGGGCGAGTTCTAGACGTCCTCGAGCAGCAGGTTCCGGAGGACGTCACCGTATGCGGGCCGCGTGATGAGGACGCCGATGAGGACGCCGACGATGGTGACAATGGCAAAGCCCTGGAGGTCGCCGAGGCTGAGCACGGCGAGCGGGCTCATCGCGATGATTGTCGTCGCGGCGGCAGCGCCGATCACCCAGAAGGCCTTCCGGAAGCGGTTCTTGAACACGCGGCCGGTCTTGATCTCGCCACGCTGGAGTATCTCGTCGGCGATGATGATGAGGTCGTCGACGCCGGTCCCGATGACGGCGATGAACCCGGCGATGTGCGAGAGGTCCAGCGCCAGCCCGACCGCGACCGCGAACCCGAGCAACAGCCACACCTCGGCCATCGCAGTCAGGAGCATCGGCACTGCGACTTTCAGTTCGCGGTAGCGGTAGAAGACGACGCCGCTGACGACCAGCCAGGCGACCAGCCCGGTGATCAGCGCGAGCGGCTTGAACTTCTGGGCCAGACTGGACGCGAGAAACAGCTCGGACTGGATGTCGAGGGTCGTCGGCAAGGCGCCCGATTCGAGGTTGAGTTTCAGCTCCTGGGCCTCCGAGAAGTTCGTCGTCTGCATGAGGAAGGTCGGGCTGGAATAAAAGGAGACGTCGCCGTTGGCGTCGGGCCGGAGGATCGGTGCGAGATCGTCGCCCATGCTCGCCGCGTAAGTGGTCTCGCCGTCGACGACGGTGTAGAGACACCAGCCCGGGTCCTCCCGGTCCTGTCGCCAGCGACACTGTCCGACGCCCTCGGTCGTGAAGCCGTTCTCGTTCATCACCTCGACGTAGCGCTCGGCGGCCGACTCGGTCAGCGTCACCTGGACGAACGGGGGCTGGCCCTCCTCGCCCTGCCGTGCCGGGCTGATCTGCGTAAAGTCGCCCTGGGTAAGGATCGCCTGGCTCTCATAGCCGGTGCCGTTGTCAGTCTCGACGGGGTACCCGGCGACCACCTGGACCCGGCCCGGATCGCCGATTATGTCGAGCACCTCCGAGCGGTTGGCGTTGGGTACCTCGATGACGAGGAAGTTCTCGCCCGTGGCCGACCGCACGACCGTCGCGCCACCGCCCGTCAGCCCGCCCTGGTTGATCCGGCGGTCGAGAACGCCCCGCGCGGTGTCCATCGTCTCCTGGGTGACGCCGGACCTGATCTCGACGGAGGAGGTGTCGGTCCCCGCGGTCTCGAGAGCGCGCCGGAACTCCCGTTCGGTGACGTTCTCGGTGAACACCTCGACGGTCCCGGAGTCCGGGCCTCGGGACCTGACGGTCACGTCGACCGGACGGAGGCCGAGTTCCTCCGCCACGGCCCGGCGTATCTCCCGCGTGTCGTTCACGCCGAATCCGACGTTCTCGGCGGTCATCCCGTCGAGCTGGGCCCGCAGGCGGGTGCCGCCGGAGAGTTCGAGCCCGTACTCGAGGTTCGTCGGGTCCGTCGAGACCGCGACCGATTCGTTGCCCTCCGCGCCGCTCCCGTCGCCGGGCGCGAAGAGGGCAACCCCGCTCAGCACGACCAGAACGGCCAGGAAGACGATGCGCCAGTTGTCCCTGACGTTCATGAGCCGATCCCCTCGTACTTGTAATAGCGGAGCAGGCTCACGTTCATCATGTAGGTGTTCATCAGGTCGGTCGCGAGCCCGAACACGAGAACGAGCCCGATGTCGGGGAGCAGCGGAATCCCGAACAGGGTGGCGACGGCCGTCATGACGATCATCGCGGTCAGCGAGGTCCGCATCGCACGGTAGGTGCTCTCGTAGAACCCACCCGTCCGTCTGAGGATGTGATTGTTGAGAAGGATATCCGAGTCCACGGAGTACCCGATGAGCATCAGGAGAGCAGCGACGGTCCCCAGACTCAACTCGATGCCGAGCAGGTTCATCAGGGCGACCGGGATCATGATGTCGGAAAACGCCGAGAGGACGACCGCAATCGAGGGGACGAACGTCCGGAACATCAGGAAGACGAGGACGCTCATCCCGAGAAACGCGACGCCGAGGCCGGCAAGCGCCTGGCGCTGGGAACTCCCGCCGAAACTCGCCGACCGTCCCTGGACCTGTTCGACCTCGTAGCCCGCCCGCTCGACGGCCGACTCGACCGCGTCGGTGTCCGTCGACTGCGTGGTCAGTATGAAGGTGTTCCCGGTCGTCGCAGGCTGGATCGATGCGACGTCCACGCCCTCGATGTTGGCTCTGACGTCCTCGATGGAATCGTCGGCGGAGAACTGGACCTCGGTCCCGCCCGTGAATTCGAGGCCACGGTCGACCGGTACCCCGGTGAGTGCCCACCACGCACCGATGACGGCCAACGCGACCACGAGAACGGCGAGTGGAACCGCCGCTAGCTGGCGGTTCGAATACTTCTCGTAGTCCACGTCCCGTACATCGAACTCGACCATGGCGGTGCGTGTGAGAGCGCCCCGAATAAGCCTTCCCTTTGACGTGTCGCGCAACTCCTATACCCGCCTGGCTCCAACGAACTCCATGACAGACGAGGCAGCCGCCAGCGACACGCCAGCGTCACACGTCGTCGTCTCGTATCCCGCAGACCTCTCCGAGTGGGGTCGCGACACGGTCGAGGGGTCGCCGTTCCGGGCGTACCTGACGAAGGCACACGACACCGCCAGCGTGGGCGACGTCTGGGAGGAGTTCGTCGGCGTCGGTTGCTGTGGCGACACGCTGGACGTCCCGTTGCGCGTCGAATCCGTCGCGGGGGGCCAGCGACTGACCGACGAGACTACCTTCGAGTTCTCGGTCCGTGAGGCCTGCGACATCCAGGGTGGGTGGAAGGTGCAGAGTGCCGACGGTCCGACAGTCTAACTGAACCCGGACCGGTCGCTGTCGCGGGGCCCGGCGTGTGGCGCGCCCTCGCTGGGTCTACGGCATGTAGCGAACGCTCACCATGCCCTCGGCCGCGCGGACCTCGACACGGGAGACGCTCAGGCGCGCGGCGCGGGCGAGCGTGGCTTCGTCGTCGAGGACGTCGGCAACCGCCCCAGCCGTCTCGCCCGGGGGAACCGAGATGACGTGGAGTTCACCCTCGCCGGCACGGTCCCTGCGTGTCACCTCGCCGACAGCCTGGTCGGCGGCAATGTCCCGTTCCTGGCGCGTGGGCCGTTCGGGGCTCTCCTCGAGTGGGATGGTCCACCGGCGGTCGACGTCGACCAGCTGCCAGGTCACCGCCATCGGCGGTTCCGGCCGGAGTGTCGCCTCCAGAATCTCGTCGGTTTCCAGTTGGGGAGGGTCGGCCAGCGTGTGGACCTGCCCGTCAGTGACATCGCGGAGAACGGCCGCCTTCTCGTCGACGTTCGTGACCAGGAACGTGCTCCGCTTGTCGTCGGCCATCGCTACAGTCGGACGGGGATGTCGCGCTCGGCCAGATACTCCTTCGTCTCCCGGATAGAGTACTCACCGAAGTGGAAGATAGAGGCCGCGAGTGCGGCGTCCGCGTCGGCCTCGGTGAAGACCTCGTAGGCGTGTTCCGGCCCGCCACAGCCCGAGGAGGCGATGACCGGCGTCGAGACGGCGTCACAGACAGCCTCCATCAGCGGGATGTCGTAGCCGTCCTTGGTGCCGTCGGCGTCGATAGAGTTGACGAACAGTTCGCCCGCGCCGCGGCGTTCGGCCGTCCGGGCCCACTCGACGATGTCCCGGCCCGTCCCCTCGCGGCCGCCCTTGACCGTACACTCGAACCAGCAGGACTCCCCGTCGACCCGGGTGTAGTACTCGCCCGCGTCGTCGTAGCGCCGGTGGGCGTCGACGGAGATGACGATGCACTGGCTGCCGAAGGCCCGGGCACCCTCGTCGACGAGGGCGGGATTTTGCAGGGCACCCGTGTTGATCGACACCTTGTCCGCGCCGGCACGGAGTGTTTCCTTGATGTCCGCGCGGGTGCGGATGCCGCCGCCGACGGTCAGGGGGATGAACACCTCGTCGGCGACCGCCCCCACGGTGTCGAGCATCGTCTCCCGGCCCTCCGCGCTGGCGGTGATGTCCAGGAAGACGAACTCGTCGGCGCCGGCCTCGTTGTATCGCTTTGCCATCTCCACCGGGTCACCCGTGTATTCGAGGTCCTCGAAGTTGACGCCCGTGTAGACTGCGGCCTGGCCGTCCTCGTCGAGGTCGACGTCGATACAGGGAATGATGCGTTTCGTGAGTGCCATGCGAGACGATTAGTCTGCCGGGTGTAGCCGAGGCCGGCACCTATGCCTTTCTATCGTGGACAGCGGCGGCGCGACAGGTTCTTTACCCTCGGAGCTGATACCTCGGCATGAACCGCCGCCACGTCCTCGCGGAATCTGGCGCCCTCCTCGCCGCGCTACTGGCGGGCTGTCCCGGTAGTGCGGGAACCGGAGACAGCACCCCAACGCCCACACCGACGTCGGAGCCAGGAACCGCGACAGCCAGCGATAGCCCGCCGACACTCACCCCGATGCCGACCCCGACACCGCCACCGACCGCGACACCGACACCTACCCCGACGCCGACCGCGACGCCGAGCGTCGAGCGCCGGAAGGCCGCGCTCGGTGCCTACAGGGCGGGATTCGGCCAGCGAACCGAGTACGACGAGGCCGTCAGGGTCGCCCGCGACGGGTTCACCAACCGGAAGTATCAGGGGGCAGAGCTCAAGTACAGTCAGGCTGTCGAGTCGGCCGAGGCGGCGATCACGCACTTCGAGCGCGCCGGAGAGATCGCAGCCGAGACGGGCACGTCCGGGGCGCGCGAACTGGCCGAGGAAGCCCTGGGACAGGTCAGGCAGTACCTGCTCCCGTTCGCGGAACTCGGTGTCGAGGCCGCACGGGCCGCCCAGGACGGGCGCTTCGAGGACGCGAGGGGCCTGATCGGGGAGATGGAGACGCTCTCGGAGGAACTCCGCGTCCCCCCGCTTCGCATGGTCAGCCCCACCATCTTCGAGAACGCTCTGAGTCTGTAGCGGCGCGGGGATGGCAGATGCCGCCTGCTTTCCCCTCCGGGATATTCCGATACACCGAAGTGAGCGGGCAGTCAAACCCGACCATGGCTGACGACCACCACGGGGAGGAGCGCCCGGACTACGATCCCGAATCGCCGGGGCCGCCAGAGCGTGAACCGCCACTGCGGAGTACGGCGCCACAGAACGACTACACCATGGGACAGGTCATCTTCGGGTACAGCGTCCTGCTGGTCGGACTCGCTGTCACGTTCGGCCTCCCGTTCCTGCTTGCCTGAGACGGATTGCTGTCGCTATTTTCCAGGTCGACCGCGCAG
>PXSU01000110.1 GCA_003022745.1 Halobacteriales archaeon SW_9_67_25 | reverse complement strand
CTCTCGACGTCCCGGTCGACCTGGAGTTCGTCGCGTTCCAGTTCCGAGATGGGGTCCCGCGTCGAGTAGTAGTAGGGGGTCGTCGCCGCGAACTCGCCGGCACAGGTGTCGACCAGCTTGAAACCGCGGGGCGTGGTGGCCGCGTCCACGTCGTCGACAGTCGGCGTGGCGCCGCCGGCCGCCCCCGCAGTTCCGTCGCCAGCGTCGGCCGCGGCCGTCCCGCCGTCCGGTTGCACCGCGTCGGCCTCGTCGCCGACAACGGCCCCGCGCTCGTCGAGCAGGCGGTCGGGCAGCCACGAGGCGTGGGTGTCGGTGAACTCCCCGCCGGCGAGTGCGGTGATCTCGTGGTCGGTGAACCCGGCGTCCGCGGCCGTCTGGAAGTCGCCCTCCGCGGCGGCCTCGGCGGCCTCGGCGACGCGCTTGTAGCGTTCGACGTACCACTCCCTGAGTCGAATTCGAGTTCTGCGTCGCTCACCTCGCTCCAGTCGACGGCGGGGTCGTACTCGGAGGAACGGAGCGCCTTCAACAGCGACTCCTCGAAGGTCCGCCCGATGGCCATCGCCTCGCCCGTCGACTTCATGCCCGGCCCGAGTTCGAACTCCACGTCGGGGAACTTGTCCTTGGGCCAGCGGGGCACCTTCGTCACCACGTAGTCGATAGCGGGTTCGAAGGCCGCGGTGGTCTCGCCCGTAATTTCGTTCTCGATCTCGTGGAGGCGCTTGCCGAGTGCGACCTTCGCGGTGACGCGGGCGATGGGGTAGCCCGTCGCCTTCGAGGCCAGCGCCGACGAGCGCGAGACGCGGGGATTCACTTCGACGACGCGGAACTGGCCGCCCGGCGTGCCGTCGTCGCGCCAGGCGAACTGGATGTTACAGCCACCCTGGATGCCCAGTTCGCGGATGACCTTCAGCGCGGAGTCGCGCATCTCCTGGTGGCCCTCGTCGGGGATGACCTGCGAGGGCGTGACGACGATGGACTCGCCGGTGTGGATGCCCATCGGGTCCAAATTCTCCATGTTGCAGATGATGATACAGGAGTCGTCCGCGTCGCGCATCACCTCGTACTCCAGTTCGATCCAGCCGTCGATGGATTCGGTGATCATCACGCGGTCGTCCCGCGAGAGGTTCAGCCCCTTCCGGACCTGGGCCTTGAGTTCGTCCATCTCGCCGATGACGCCCGACCCCGCGCCCCCGAGCGTGTATGTGGTGCGCATGATGACCGGCAACCCTCCGACGGCCTCGACGGCGTCCTCGACCTGGTCGACGGAGTCGATTGTCTCGGAGGCGGGAACGTCCTCGCCGATGGACTCCATGCGCTTCCTGAACTGCTCGCGGTCCTCCGTCGCGTAGATGGTGTCCAGGGGCGTACCCATCACGTCGACATCGTACTCCTCTAGGACGCCCTCCTCGGCGAGTTCGGCGGTGACGTTCAGCCCCGTCTGGCCGCCCAGCCCCGCGATGACGCCGTCGGGCTGTTCCTTCCGGATGATCTCCGCGATTGCCTCGGTGTTGATGGGCTCGATGTACACCTCATCGGCCATCCCCGGGTCGGTCATGATGGTCGCGGGGTTGGAGTTGACCAGCACGACTCGCGCACCCTCCTCCCGGAGCGCACGGCAGGCCTGAGCCCCCGAGTAGTCGAACTCGGCCGCCTGGCCGATCTTTATCGGACCACTCCCGATCAGCAGTATCGTCCGGTCTTCACCCGCTGTCATTACCTGCTCGGAGCGGACACATCGTAATAAATCCGGCGAAAAAATACGAACCTCGTAGGTGAGCTTCGAATATCGTATTGTTTTGAGATACCACGGGGAACGGTATACACCCACATCCACGTCTACCCCCACACGTGACTGGCGGTCGACGGTATCGACGACGGATCAGCCTCAAAACCCCGGGGTGCGTGGGAATTGCGGACGGCGTCAGTTGTTCTCGTCGACGAACCTGTAGCGGTAGGGTTGTTCGCGGATGACCTTGACATCGCCAGTTTCCTCGCGGCGGCCCAGTACCGTCGCGACGCGGTGGGCGCTGTCGAAGTCCTCGCCGTGTTCCTCGAGCACTTCGAGGATCTCGCGTGCCGTCAACGGCCCGTCCGGGTCGGCGTCTTCGAGCACGGTTCGGATGCGCTCGAACTCGCCGTGACGCGTACGCATACTAACGTACAGAACCTCCACCCCTAAAAAACGGCGTCAGACAGGCGTCAGACGGTCGTTCTGAGAAAACCACAAGACAGCAACGGGACGGGTCGTGACACCGGCTGTCATACGGGACCGCAGACGGTTTCCCGAAATTCGGGGAGAACTATATAGTCGACGATACCTGCCGCCCGGTCGCCGTTTCGGCTGTCACTGCCAGTCGAGACCGGTGAACTCGAACCGCGCGCCACCGCTCTCGCTTTCGGTCACGGTCACGTCCCACCGGTGGCCGCCAGCGATTCTCTCGACGATAGTCAGCCCGATTCCCACCCCGTCGTCCTCGGTGGAGTAACCGCTCTCGAAGAGCCGCTCGGGGCCGGACTCGGGGAATCCGACGCCATCGTCCGCGACGTAGAACCCCTCGCCGTCCGGGAGCAACCCCACAGAGACTTCGGTAATGACGGCTCCCGGGTCTTCCGGAGCCTGTGGCGGAGGGCTCGTCGAGCCGTGTTCCACGCTGTTCCGGAAGAGGTTCTCGAACAGTTGCCGGAGCCGACCCCCGTCGGCCATGACCGTCGCGTCCGCGTCGAGCGAAATCGCGATATCGTCCGTCCGGACGAGTTCCCACGCGTCGGTCGCGGCGTCGGCCAGGGCGACGGGTTCGGGGTCGCCGACGCGCTCGCCCTGGCGTGCGAGCACCAGCAGGTCCTCGAGGAGTTCGTCCATCCGGTCGACCGCGCGGCGGGCGCGCTCGACGTGCTCGCCGTCGGCTTCGACCAGCCGGAGCGACGCGTCGAGCGTGGTCAGCGGGTTCCGGAGGTCGTGGCTGATCACGGAGACGAACTCGTCGAGGCGGTCCCGCTCCCGTTCGAGTTCCCGCTCGCGCTCGACGCGGTCGGTGACGTCCCGGATCACGCCCACCCGCCCCCGTTGGCCGTCCGGGAACTCCATGAAAGTAAAGCGGTTCTCGACCGGGAGCCGGTCCCCGTCTGCCGTCCGGAACCCGTACTCGACGGTTCCCACCTCGCGGTCGCCTCGTTCGAGTTGTGCGACCACGTCCCGGACCCGGTCGACCGCATCGTCGTCGACCCACCTGTCGATCGGCGTCCCGAGCAGGTCCGAGCGGTCGCAGTTTTTCAGTTCGGCGTAGCGCTCGTTGACGTACTCGATGTTCCCGTCGGTGTCGACGGCGTAGACGGCGTCGCCCATCGCCTCGATGATCGCCTCGTAGCGCCGGAGTTCCCGCTCGCGGCGCTTCTGGTCGGTGATGTCGACGGCCACGCCGATGACCGCCTCGACGTCGCCGTTCTCGAAGACAGGCTGGAGGGTCGTATCGAAGACGACGTCCCCGACCTCGTGGGTGGTCGTCACCCGCTCGCCAGCGAGTGCGCGCTCCATGTCGGCCCGGACCCGTTCGTTGTCGCCGTAGCGGTCGAAGACCGAGTCCCCGACGGCCTCGCCGGGTTCGAGGCCGAGCTGTTCGAGTCCCTGCCCGTCCAAGAGCGTGAAGACGCCGTCGCTGTCGAGGGCGAACACGACTACAGGGACGTTCGAGACGACCATGTCGAGGCGTTCCTTCTGACGTCGGAGCTCCCGCTCGCGCTCCTTGCGTTCGGTGACGTCGAGGTACAGCGCCAGCGCACCCGTCACCTCCCCCGAGGCGTCGGTCCGGGGGACACCCCGGACGATGACGTCCATGGTCCCGCCGTCCTTCGTCCGGAGGGTGCGTTCCTCGGTGCTGAAATCGCCCTCCAGCACCCGCTGGTATCCGTCGCTTTGCATCGCCGCCTCGTACGATTCGGCAGTGAAGAACGACTCGATGGACTTTCCCCGGATTTCCGCCCGTTCGTACCCGAGTTTCTCCGCGAACCGGCGGTTGCAGTCCTCGACGACCGGGACCCCGTCCTCGTCGCGAAAGGTGGCGAACATGACCGGCGCCTCCTCGAAGAGATGCCGGTACTCCTCGCGCTGGCGTTCGACCCGGCGCCGCGACCGGTACTGCTCGACGGCGTTGCGGACCCGGTTGGCCAGGAGTTCGTATTGCTCGCGGCCCCCCTGTTTCTGCAGGTAGTCCGTCGCGTCCTTCGCCATCGCGTCACCCGCTACCTGTTCGCTCCCCTTGCCGGTAAAGAGGACGAATGGCAGTTGCGGATGCGCCTCGCGGACGGCCTCCAGAAAGTCGAGCCCGTCCATGCCCGGCATGTCGTAGTCGCTGACGATACAGTCGATTTCCCCGCCCTCCCGGGACATGCGGTCGAGCGCGTCGGCCACACTCCCCTCGGTCACGACGTCGAAGGCGTCGTCCAGCCGCCCCAGCCACTCCACCGTGACCTCGCGGTACTGCCGGTCGTCGTCGACGTGCAACACCCGGATTCCCCGCATCGTGCTGGGCTCTTACTTTCCGTTCCACGTCAACAGGTATAACCTTAGTGCCTCTTTTCGTGCCTCTTGTTTCGATGCCCGACCAGTTGCTCCGTGTCTGTTCGTTCGCCCGCGAAAACGTACCCATCCCTTTGGGTGGAGTGTTTTCCCGCCTCCGGTCCCTACGTCAGGTATGAGCACGCACGACACCGACACGGACCCCGCGCGGGCGATGTACCGCCACCGGACCGACGCCGTCGTCGACGACCGCGGCGACGGTCCGCCGCTCGTCGGTCTCCACGGGTCGCTCATGGACCGCACCATGTTCGTCCCCCAGACCCGGGCGCTCGCCGACGAGTACCGGGTCGTCTCCTACGACCTGCGTGCGCGCACCGACCGGTGGCGCGGCCCCTACGATCTCGACGACCTGGTCGAGGACTGTCGGACGGTACTGGACGCGCTGGACCTCGATTCGGCAGTGCTGGCGGGGATGTCGATGGGCGGGTTCGTGGCCGTCCGGGCCGCACTCGCATTCCCCGAGCGGGTCGAGGGGCTGGTGTTGCTGGACTCGATGGCCGAGGCCTACCCCGAGGACGAGCGCGAGGAGTACGGCGACCTCGCTCGTGGCGTCCGCGGTGCCGACCGGATGCCCCGCGAGATAGCCGAACTCTCTGCGGACCTGATGTTCTCCGAGCGCACACACGAGGAGCAGCCCGACCTCGTCGAACGGTGGACCGACCGCTGGCACACCTACCCCGGCGACGCCGTTGCCGCCGAGATCGAGTCCTGGCGGACCGAACCCGGCGTCCTCGACGAACTGGGCGACCTGGACGTGCCCGCACTGGCGATTCACGGCGAAGAAGACCAGTCGATCCCACCCGAGCGCGCCCGCCGAACCATCGAGGCACTGGAGGGCCGCATGGAGACGATTCCGGGTGCCGGCCACCCCGCCAACCTCGAACGGCCGGAGCCGGTCAACGACGCGCTCCGGGAGTTCCTCGCGGAAGTGTACGGGTAGCCGGACGGCACGCGGCGGCTACCGCCGAAGGACGACGACCCAGGTGACGAGAAACAGGAAGGCCGTCGCGAGGGCGACGTTCCGCCAGGAGAACGCCGCGAGGTCGACAAAGGCCAGCCCCCGGACGACAATCGCGCTGAACGCGAACGACAGGACCAGGTTCATCACCGCGTGGACGCGAGGGTCGCCCTCACTGTTCATACACCCTGCCCGCGGGCGGCCGTCTTATGCGTTGTGTGCGGCGCCAGCGATTGGGGGCGGGCAAACACATACGGACATTCGAACCCAAGTAGACACTATGCGGCTGGAGAACCGCTGGGGCAGCCAGGTCGACGCGGTCCCCTTCGCCGTCGTCGCGCTGACCGGGCTCGCCACCTGCTACTCGTTCGGGCCCGTGTACCTGCTGACCTTCGGCGTCGCGGTCCCCTCGGCACTCGCGGCCTCGACGGGCGCGTACGCCCTCGTCATCGTCGGCGCGTACTACCGGCTGGTCTGGACCTACCGGCCGGAGCACCGCTCGGAGGTCCCCGTCTGGTTGCGGTTCCGGCGGCTCCTGCTCGCGATGATGACCGCGGTCGGCCTGCTGGCACTGCTCGCGTTGCCGCTCCTCGTCGACCGCCTGGGGTGACCGGTCGCACCCGGTCCTGTGGCGAGCACCAACGCGCTCGGTAGACACCGCATCCGCGGATGTGCGCGACCCTCACACCGTCGGGACCAATAAGTGAGCAACCGCCAAAGGCCGGTGTATGAGCGTACTGGACGACGACGGCACGCCGGTGACGATCCTGTCGGGTGCACTGGGGGCTGGCAAGACGACGACGCTGAACCACCTGCTCACGAACCCGGGCGACCGGGAGATCGCGGTCCTGGTCAACGACATGGGGTCGGTCAACGTCGACGCGGAACTCGTCGAAGCGCAAGGCGAGGGCATCACCGAGCTCTCGAACGGGTGTATCTGTTGTGACCTCCGGGACGACCTCGAAGTGGCGGTGAGCCGGCTCGCCCGAACGGGCGGGTTCGACCACCTCGTCGTCGAGTCGTCGGGCATCTCGGCGCCGGCACCGGTCGCACGGCTGTTCACGACCGGGCCGGCCTCGGCACCGTACCGCCTGGATACGCTCGCGACTGTCGTCGACGCGTCGAGTTTCCGCGATACGCTCGCCGCCGACGACATCGTCACGACCGAGGACATCCGCCGGAAACGCCCCGGCCAGGCCGAAACGGAGAGCGAAGTCCGCCCGCTCTCGGACCTGCTGGTCTCGCAGGCCGAACACGCCAACGTCCTGCTCGTCAACAAGTGCGACCTCGCCGAGGCATCGGACATCGACGAGACCGAGGGGCTGCTGGCGGCGCTCAACCCCGACGCCGAGCGCTACCGCACCACCCACGGCCAGGTCGACGCCGACGCCATCCTCGATACGGGGCTGTTCGGACCCGACTCGCTCAGCGAGAGCGAACACCGCGCGCGGGCCATCGGCCACGCCGAGGGTCACGTCCACGACCCGCAGTCCGCCTACGGCGTGACCTCCTTCGCGTTCCGGTCCCGGCGGCCGCTCCACCCCGAGCGGTTCCTCACGTATTTACGCTCGCTCCCGGACTCGGTCATCCGCTCGAAGGGGCTAGCGTGGGTCGCCGGCCGGGACCACCTGGCACTGCGCTACACCGGGACGGGCGCGGTCCGGCGGGTCATCGGCTACGAGCAGTGGATCGCCGCCATGCCCGAACAGCGCCAGGAGTCACAGCGACGGCTCCGACCGGACCTCCCCTGGGACCAGGAGGTGGGCGACCGCCGGACAGAACTGGTCTTCATCGGCCGTGAGATGGACGAGGAGTCGCTGCGCGAGGACTTGGCGGCCTGTGAACTCACCGACGAGAAACTGGACACGGACTTCGATAGCTTCGAGAACCCCTTCCCCGAGGAGGAAGGCGAAGAATTGACGATCTGACCGCTAGCAGGCGCACCCGGTGGTACCCTTCGAGCGCTCGAACTCCATCTCGTCGCCACAGGAGGGACACGACGGCGGTCCCTCGCCCCCCACCTCGACGTCGCGGATGCGCTCCGAGCAATCGTGACACCAGTAGGCGCCTTTCGACTCCTCGGTGACGTCACCGCGTTTCGTCGTCTGTGACGAGGCCTCGAGCACCTCGGAAATCGTGCCAAGTAGTCCCATGTGCGACACTTACGACGCCACGATTTAAAATCGGTGCGGCTGCGCGAGCGTGGCGCACGAACGGTCGCAGTCGGTGGCAGTACCCCACAGACGCTGTCGGGGACAGGACCCCCGAGACACACACGTGCGGTACGCTTTTACTGTCCGGCCTGTGAGGGCGGGTATGGAACTGGCAGCACGCATCGAGGCCTACCGCGAGGTACTCAGAGAGTGGCTGCGAGGGCTCTATCACGGCATGATCTCACATCCAGCCTACGAGAAAATCGAGCAGGAAGCCGAGGATACCGAGGACGCGTTCTTGCTCGCGTGCTTCCCGGACGCCTTCGGGATTCCCAGCCCAGTCTCCTACTACACTGCGGAACTGCTGCCCTATCTCGCCGAGGAGTTCGAGCAGTGGGAACGGCGCATGTGGGACCGGCAGTCGGTGCTCGAACGGAAGGGCAGCCAGTATCACTTCTGATGGACCGATTCGTCTTCTTCGGCGGCAAGGGCGGGGTCGGCAAAACGACCGTCTCCAGCGCCTACGCTCACAAATGTGCGCGGGCGGGCATCGAGACGCTACTCGTCTCGACGGACCCGGCACACAGTACCGCCGACGTCTTCGACCAGCACTTCGACGACGACCCCACGCGGGTCGATGGCTACGACGCACTGTCGGTCATGGAGATCGACCCGGAGGAGGCCGTCGACCAGCACATGATGTCCATCCGGCGGGCACTGGACGACCAGGTCAGCCCGGCCATCGTCAACGAGATCGACCGGCAGATCGAACTCGCCCACCGCACTCCGGGCGCCCACGAGGCCGCCCTCTTCGACCGCTTCATCGACGTGATGCGAAACGCCGACGGGTTCGACCGCGTCGTCTTCGACACCTCGCCGACCGGCGGCACGCTCCGGTTGCTGTCCCTGCCGGAGTACCTCGGCGGGTGGATCGACCGCCTGCTCGACAAGCGCCAGAAGAGCGTCGACCTGTTCGAGAAGGCCGCCATCGGGGACATGGAACCCCGTCGCACGGAAGTCGGTGACCCCATCATTGCCCGCCTCCAGCAGCGCAAGGAGAACTTCGAGTTCGCTGGCGAGACGCTCCGTTCGGAGGCCTCCTTCTTCCTCGTGTTGAACCCCGACCAGCTGTCGGTACGCGAGACGGGACGGGCCGTCGAGCAGTTGCGCGGGTACGACCTCTCGGTGTCGGGACTGGTGATGAACCGCATGACGCCGGAGCCCGACCCCGACGAGAACGGCCGGGGCGCACGCTTTCTCCGGGACCGCATCGAGACCGAGCGCGAACGGCTCCGGGAGGCCCGCGCGGACATCGACCCCCCCATCGTCGCGACCATCGAGGCCCGGGTCCGGGAAGTGAAAGACGACCTGCTCGAACCGGTCGCCGAGGAGATCGAGATCGACATCGAGTGAGACGGATTGCTGTAGTTCAGTACCGGATCGACCGCAGGGTAGTTTTTACTTGGTGGGGGCCGGAGCGGACACCGATGCGAGAGGTCGTGGTCGACCGGTTCGTCCCAGCCAGCCCCCACGAGGTCGCCGACGCGCTCGATCCGGCCAGCATCGTCGAGTACGAGGAGAGTTTCAACGTGCTCGACGTCGAGACCGACGGGTCGGAGACGGTCGTCACCGCGGGGTCGCGTGGATTGAGGCTCTCGCTCCGGTTCGAACCCCTGGATGCTGGCGTCCGCTACGAACAGCTCGAGGACGCCGGGCCGCTGGCGGAGATGTGGACCGAACTCACCTGGGCGGCCGAGAACGAGGGCACCCGCGTGACAACCCGGTCGGGCGTCAGCCTCGGCTTGCCCCTGAAAGTCGTCACTGACCGGGTCGCCGCCTGGAAACGCCGGGGGGAACTGAAACGCGCACTCCGGAACCTCGAGGCCGACCTCTCCTGACCTGCTCCCGGAGGGACGGCACGACCGACGGTCCCGGTATCGCGGTGGCCCCGCAGGCGCTCACCCGGCGCTATGTCACGAGCGCGAGGACCACGATTCCGAGGAAAGCCAGCACGAGCACATCCAGGAAGAAGAACATCCGCTGTTGAGCTACTCATGACTCGCACGGACAGTTTCAGGCACCGATACTAAGTGCTCGCCGGCTGTGTATGGCGATTTCACTTCCGAAAGAACAGCGAACGAACAGACAGCGGCCGTCCGGTCGTGTGAAGCCTGCACACGCGCGGCGGTACCGATTTGAGCGTGGCAGGAAAAGCGTCCGGCCATGACACACACCCGGGTCGGGCTGGTTTTGCTGCTGGCGCTGGTGGTACTGGCGGGCTGTAACGCCGGCCCCGGCGACCGGACCCCCGAGCCGATCGAGGTGAGTGCCTCGGAGGCGACCGTCCCGGCGGAGTCCGTCTCCGGGGCCGGGTTCTCCGCCGACGGCGTCGAGAAGGTGGGGGTCGACCGCTCCGGGACGCTCTCGATTTCGGGTGACGTCGAGATGGACCTGGGCTATCAGGTCCGGGCGACGGGCTGGCGCGCAACCTACCGGGCCTCTGACAGCGAGACGGTGTTCGGGCTCTACACGGTCCCGATGGCCGAACCGGAGCGCGTCGACGCCCGGATCGACCCGCTGGGCGACCGCTCGCTGTCCGAGGTCGTGGCCGGGGCACAGACGACCTACGGGGACCCGGGCGACCTCGAACCGGTGCAGAACCGCTCGGTCACGATGCTCGAAACCGAGACGACAATCCAGCAGTTCGCGGGCACGGCGACCCGGGACGGCGAAACCGTCGAGGTGACGGTCTACGTGGCAACCGTCGACCACGACAGTGACCGCATCCGTGCAGTCGCCGTCGCGCCCAGGGGGGCCGACGACTGGGACCGACTGCAGGGGCTGTTCGAGAGTGTCACTCACTGACTGCGAGCCAGCGTCCGAACCGCCGGCAGCGGGTCGTACAAGACACGAGAACGATCGCATCCTGTCGGCGTACTCTCGATTCGCCGACCGGTATCCGGCGGTTACCGATTCTGGCTTGCGGTCTAATAATCATGAACAATTGACACCGGGCTGACGATCATCAAAGTTTAAGTATCTTTTGGGTAATTGTGCGAATGGGGTTCCACAATGGTACAGGCGATTTGGCTGGTTGTACTCGTACTCGCAACGTTCAGTGCCGGATACCTGGGGTACTCGAAGTACCTCTCCAGGTTCGTCGAACTGGACGACGACCGCGAGACACCAGCACACAAGTACGAAGACGGGCAGGAGTACGTGCCGGCGAAGAAGCCGGTCCTGTTGGGGCATCACTATTCGAGTATCGCGGGCGGCGCGCCGATTGTCGGTCCCATCACGGCGGCACTGTTCTGGGGCTGGGTTCCGGGGTTCCTGTGGATCGCGCTGGGCAACCCGCTGTTCGGGAGCGTCCACGACTTCATGTCGTTGTCCTCGTCGGTCAGACACGAGGGCAAGTCGATCGGCTACATCATCGGGCAGTACGTCGGCGACCGCGGGAAGGACATGATCCTGTGGTTCGCGTTCCTGACGATCATCCTCGTCGTCGCCGTGTTCGCGCTGGTCATCGCGGTGGTGTTCAACGCCTACCCCGAGTCGGCCACCGCCAGCTTCTTGTACATCGTGCTGGCGCTGCTGTTCGGGGTGTACCTCTACCAGGTAGAGGGGCCGTTCCTGCCGGGCGCGGTCGTGTTCATCGCGGCCGTCTTCGCCGGCGTCTGGGTCGGCATCCAGTACCCGGTCACGATGGTTCCCATCGAGTACACCCGGGGCGGCAACCTGATCGTCCTCTTCGACAGCTTTCCGACCCCGGCCGTGATTAACGAGAACATCGGTGCCTGGATTCCGGTCGTGATCGTGTACGCGTTCGTCGCGAGCGTCCTCCCAGTGTGGGTGCTGTTGCAGCCGCGTGACTTCCTCACGTCGAGCATCCTCTACACGGGTGTCGGCGGGGTCCTCCTCGCAGTCATCGTGGGCACCATCGCGGGCACGTCTGCGGAACCGCTGGTCGTCAACCTGGACGCATTCCACGGCTTCTGGGGCAATCCCGAGTTCACTGCCGTACCGCTGTTCCCGCTACTGTTCGTGACCATCGCCTGCGGGACCATCAGCGGGTTCCACTCGCTGGTCTCCTCGGGCACCACGGCCAAGCAACTGGACAAGGAGACCGACGCCCGCCTCATCGGGTACGGCGGTATGCTCGGTGAGGGGCTGCTGGCGTCGGTGGCGCTCGTGACGGTCGCGGTCTACGCCCAGGCACCCGCGAGCGGCGGCATCGGCCTGGCGCTGCCGAACTTCGCGACCGGCGGCGGCATCATCCTCACGAGCTTCGGGCTCCCGCAGGTCGTCGGCGCGACCTTCATGGGGCTGGTGCTGGTGAGCTTCCTCCTGACGAGTACCGACACGGGCATGCGCCTGGGTCGGTACATGCTAGAGGAGATCATCGGCACGCCCGAGACGTCGATCCAGGAACTCGGCGCCAACCGGTACGTCAACGCCGGAATTCTGGCGTTGCCGGCCTACGTGCTGGTCGCCTCCGGCCGCTGGGCCGACCTGTGGCCGCTCTTTGGCGGCGCCAACCAGACCCTCGCGGCCCTGGCGCTGCTGGTGGCGACTGTCTGGCTGGCCAACTGGGACGACACCAAGCAGCTACTCTCGACGGGCGTCCCGATGGCGTTCATGTTCACCATCACCATCAGCGCACTGCTGTACCTGGCTCTCTACCAGAACCTCTACCAGAAGTTCGTCCAGGGTAACTGGGGCGAGGCCGGCGCGACGACGACGGCCATGGCCTCGACGGCAGTGCAGATCGTGCTGGCGTTCCTGCTCATCTTCCTGTCACTGTCGGTCCTGCGGATGGGTTACGCCAGCGTCAAGGAGGAACGCGAGCGGTTCTTCGACAGGGGCAGAGAGGCACCCGCGGAGCCGAGCGACGACTAGATCTGTAGCCGCCGCCGGAGGAGATCCAGCCACGTGATCTTCTCCTCTTCGAGCGGCTCCCAGACGCGAAACGCCTCCTCCAGCGACGCCCTCTCGCTGGCGACGAGGTCCTCCCCGTCGGGGTCGACCACGACCAGATGGACCTCGTAGTGGCCGTAGTACCCCTTCTTGAGCATCGTCCGGTCCCGGAATCCGTCGACGAACGAGCGGACGGCGTCCGGAATGTCCTCGACGAGCAACGTGAAGGTGAACTCGGTGGCGTAGTGTTCCTCGTCGGCGTCGATCCACTCCTCGGCGAGGGCGTGGCCCACGTCGACGAACGACTCCACCCGGTCGACGGTGACCGCGTCGGTCTCGCGGATGAAAACGTGTTCGAACGTGTCGTGGTGGGCGAAGGACAACACCGGGTGGATGAAGTGTTTCTCGTGGTGGACCTGCATCTCGCCGTAGAGGGTAAAGTGGCGCCCCTCGACGGTGTGGTCCTTCTCCAGGTCGTAGTTGAACATCAGCCGGTCGCTCACCCGGTCGACGTACTCGTCCTCCCAGTCCGGGACTTTCTCCGGCTCGGCCGGCTCGGGCAACTCGTCCCCGCTGTCCGTGGTCATACACCCCGTAACACGCTCGCAGAGTAAAAACGTCCCCCGTCTCGGGTCGCTCTCCCGTCACACGCCGGAAATTGGAGGGACGCAGGGACCGACGTCGGACCCCGGGACGGCCCCGGACCGGTTCGGCGCCGCTCGCGGGCATCCGCGGGAAAGTTTAAATCTGTTGCCGTCGAAGGCTTTGTACGATGGATTCCGACGAAGCGGAAGCGTGTGGCCGGTGTGCCATGAGCAGCGTCGTCGACGTGGCCGACTCCGCGGGCGACGGCGAGGGCCCGCAGGACCCCTTCGATGGCGGACGGATCGAGGTCTCCGAAGACGAGATGCGCAAGGCGGCAGCCCCGGCGGTCGTCGCCGGGCGCGTCAAACGGAAACTCAACGAGGTTGCGACGAAACTGACCTACGGCCGGACGTGACGCTACCCGGCCGAGGCGTCCGGAGCGATTCGGCCCGGTAGCGTCGTGTCTCGGGCTTAGATTGCCGTGTCGTACTCGTCCTCGAAGTCCCGCTGGTCGCGGTACTCCTCGACGAACGTCTCGACGTCGAACTCGGCCATCCGTTCCTCGAACTCGCTCAGTGCGGTGCCGTCCTCGGCGTGGCTGACAGCGTGTTCCATGAGTTCGACGACCAGTTCGACCACGACCTCGTGGAGGCGGCGCGAATCGAAGTCCGCAACCCACACGAGCGCGTAGCCGACCTGGCCGTCCTCGGAGCAGTCGGTGCTCGCGACTTCCTCGGGGAACTCCTCGGCCACCATCGCCAGCAGATGGGGCGTCGAAAAGGACTCGAACTCGTCGTCGGTCTCGATTGTCTCCCGGAGCACCTCGACCAGGAACTCCGGGACGAACCGCGCAATCGGGTGGGCGTCCATGACGACGGCGTGGCGGGCCCCACACGAACACTCGAACTCCCGCAATCCGAGGTCAAGCGAGCGGGCGCTGACCGTCTCCCCGCAGGGGAGTTCGAGAACGTGACTCGGGCCGCCCGGGACCCCCGGCTGTGCCATACCCGCCGTAGGGCCGGCCGGCCGATAAAGACCGCGACTCGCGGCTCCCGCCGGTCGCTGTCAGGAAACGACAGGGGGAGAGCCGGGGACAATCGGCAGGCGTTTGTCGCCCGCGCCGAACGGAGACGTATGTCACTCTCACACGTCTCGGTGCTGCTGTTCGAGGGCTTCGAATCGCTGGACGCGTTCGGTCCCTACGAGGTGTTGTCGGTCGGGGCCGCCCGAGGGCCGGGCTACGAGGTGTCGCTGACGACGGCCGAACCGGCCGAGACGGTCCGGTCGGCACACGGCGCGACGGTCGTTCCCGACGGGACCGTCGCAGGGGCGGACCCGGACCTGCTGGTCGTGCCCGGTGGCGGGTGGAACGACCGCGCCGCGGCGAGCGCGTGGGCCGAGGCCGAGCGCGGAACGATTCCGGACCTGCTGGCCGAACGCGGGGCCGACACCACGATTGCCGGGGTCTGTACCGGCGGGATGCTCGTTGCACGGGCGGGCCTGCTGGACGGGCGGCCCGCCGTCACACACCACGGCGCGCTCCCGGACCTGGACGAAACTGACGCCGAGGTGGTCGACGCCCGGGTCGTCGACGCCGGCGAGGTGCTCACCGCGGGTGGCATCACGGCCGGCATCGACCTGGGGCTGTACCTGCTCGAGCGGGAGTTCGGGCCGGACCTCGCCGGGGCGGTTGCCGACCACATGGAGTACGAGCGCCGCGGGTCCGTCCACGTGGCCGAGGAGTGAGTCGTCTGTGTTAGTTTGGGATGACTGAGGAGCAGTGCTGATTTAGTGGAATTTCTCAACCGTCGGTTCAACAGCGCGCGCCACCGCACGGCCGGGAGCGCGCTCCGTCGCGCGACTCGGGGAAGGGCAGGCCCACCAATTGAACTCACACGAAAGCGTCGACAGCCGCGAACGCGCCGTAACTGACTCCGAGTGCGAGCGCGAGCGAGGCGGCCCACGCCAGCACCGTGTAGCCCATCTTGGCACCAGAAACCTCGCCGCCGCCGGCGGCGTAGCCGCTCCCGATGATGGCTGAGACGATTATCTCGTTGAACGAGACGGGGATGCCGAAGAAGACGGCGGTCTGGGCGATGGCAAAGGAGGGAATGAGCGCCGCGATGGACCGGCGCGGCCCCAGCGAGGAGTAGTCCTGGGAGAGCGCCTTTATCATCCGCGGGGCGCCGGTCCAGGAACCGAGCAGCAGCCCAAGGCCACCCCCGACCAGCAGCGTGGCCAGCGGGATACCGACCGACTCCGAGAGTGGCATGAGGGGGCCGATTGCGAGGCCGACCTGGCTGCCGCCGGCGGAGAAGGCCACCAGGCCGCCCAGCGCGAGCAGGAAGTGCCGTTGCGCGCGGGCGGGGTCGCTGGCCATGTCCCGGGCGAGAAGCAGCGCGACGACGGTAGCGACGACCACCGAGACGCCGGCGTGGACGGCGACGCCCCCGCCAAGGCGGGCGACAGCGGCCTGGGCGAGCGAGAGTTGTTCGCCCGGCGGCCCGAGGACGACGAAACTGATGTTCGCGAGCAGGAGGCCGACCACACCCGCGAGTGCCGGAACGGCGACCCGCTCGGTGATACGTTCGGCCCGGAGAAACCGTGCGGTCGCGTAGGCGACGCCGCCGCCGAGGAAGGGGGTGAGCACCCACAGCGCGGCGATCTGGCGGTACTTCCCCCACGCGGGGTCGCCCCCGAGCGCGAGGCCGACGCCGACGACCGCGCCGGTGACCGTGAACGCGGTGGCGATCGGGTACCCGGAGAACACGCCGATCGCGACCAGCACCGCCGCCGTCACCAGTGCGACGATGGCGGCGGTCGGGGAGATGGTGACGCCGCCGATGAGTTCCTCCCCGACCGCCTCCGTGACGTTGGCGCCCTGGAGGACCGCCCCCAGCAGGCCGAGAATACCGACGTAGAAGCCGGCGCGCATCACCGAGATAGCGTTGGCACCCACCGCTGGGGCAAAGGGCGTCGACCCCGACGACCCTGCCCCGATGGCCCACGCCATAAACAGGCTGGCGGCCGCCGCCACGACCAGCAGTCCGACCGTCCCCGAAACGAACATTCACCCCGGCCTACAGTGGCGACAATAAATACCTTGGCGTCTTCGACGGGTCGGCGGGCTCAGCGTACCGTCACGGCCGCCAGCAGTCCGACTGCGACGAACTCCAAGCCCCGCATCACGAACACCACGCTCCCGACAAACGGGTCCGAGGCGTAGAACATGTGCATGCTGTGGAAAAAGAAGTACACAGCGACGACGTTCTCGACAAGGAGGGCACCGCTGAAGACGACGAGTCCGAGCACCATCCCCGAGCGGAACTGGCGGTAGTTGCGGACCCAGACCGCACCCAGGACCGCGAGGAGAACCGCGTTGACCGCGGCGAGGATGATGCCGCCCATCGCGAGCATGGGTGCCATCTATCGACCGTCGCCTCCCGTCGCCTGGACAACCCTCGGCCTCTCTCGTCCCGTCATGCGGATTCGCCCATGGAGTCCATCGGGTTCACCGTCTTCGAGACCCAGCCCGACGCACCGCTGGGGAACGAGCCCGACTCCTCCTGGGGCTGGAGGGCCCCCTCGCCGTCGATGGCACGGACCACGACATCGTGAGACTCGTCGGGCTCGAACTCGTGGCGCCACTGCCGCCAGACGTCCTCGCCGGGCAGCGGCTCGGAGAGTTCGGCGTCCGTCCAGGTGTTGCCGCCGTTGGTCGACACCTCGACGCGCTCGATGCCGCGGGTGCCGGCGTAGGCGTGGCCCGCGAGTTCCATGTTGCCGTTCTCGAGTGTGGTGTCGCTCCAGAGTTTGGCGACGGTGTTGACGGGGCCGGTGCCGTGCCAGCCGCGCTCTTCCCAGTAGCCGTCCATCTCCTCCTCGAGGAGTTCGATCTCCGAGAGCCACTTGACGTTCGTCTCACCCCAGTGACCCGGGATCAGCACGCGGACGGGATAGCCGTGGGACTGCGGGAGCGACTGCCCGTTCATCCCCCAGGCGAGAAAGCCATCCTCCAGGGCCTCGACCGGGAACTGGACGAAATAGTCGTCCTCGGCGCGGACCATTGCACACCCACACTCCCCGCCGGGGTCGACCTCCTCCAGCAAGGGCTCGATGGGCGTCCCCGTCCAGACGGCCGTATCGAGTTTGTGGCCGTTGAGGTCCTCGCCGACACACCGCAGCGTCACGAACCGCCGTTCGGTCGGCATCTCGTGCAGGTCCTCGAAGTTGATTTCGCGTTCCTCGCCGACCTCGCCGGTGAACGTCAGCGACCAGTCCTCGGCAGAGAGGTCGGGGTCGAACTCCGCGATGTCGACGTTGTAGAACTCCTCGAACGTGCTGACCAGGCCGGGCACGTCCCCCTCGATGTCGAGGGAATTGTCTTCGGCCTCCGTCATCAGCGTGGCGACTTCCTCGTCCACTTCTCCGTCTTCGCCGCCGCTCTCGGCAGCACTTCCCGACCCGCCCGATACCAGCCGGCCGAACCCCGCCGCGACCGCGACGAATCCCAGCGCGCTCGCCCCGGAGACGAGTGCCCGCCGCCGCGAGGGGTCGTGCCCGGGCGTCGCTGCCGGCGCGGCACCGACGGCAGTGAACAGCGCCACCGGCAGCCCCCCACCGAGCGCGAGTAGTGGTTCGAGCGTGATCGCCGCCACGATGCCCCACGCCAGCAGTCCGGCGAACAGGACACCGGCGACCGGACGCTCGGTACGCCGTGCGACGAGGAGGCCGACGGTGGCGGTGCCCGCGAGTACGCCGACCGCGATGGCGAAGGAGAGCGCGATGTGGAGCAGATGGCCCTGTTCGCCGACGTTCTCGATCATGAAGGCGACGACCGGTCCCGGCGTCGCCCGGACGACCAGCGCGTCGATGGGCGCGACGACGAACTGTCGGGTGTACCCTGCGACCGCGTATGACCCGGCTACGCCCACCAGGCCCGAAAGGAGGGCAAAGAGCAGGTCGCTCCGGGTCAGTTGGTCTGGTACGTACCGCGTGATTGTGTCGGTCATAGTCGTCCAGAGGGGCTATCCCTTCAAGTACATTTTTCAAAGTCCGTTCAGATTCGGTTCAGTTTCGGCTCTATCCTTCCGAGACGACGGGGCAGTTGACGTTCGCGGCGCCCGAAGCGAGTATCTCGGCGTCTGTCGCCGAGCCCAGGTCCGAGACCGCCTCGAAGTCCGCGTTGTCGTAGATGTTGACCAGCCACAGCGGCGAATAGCTGGCGTCATCCGGCAAGGTCGCGACGACGTTGTGGGTCTGATCCGAGCCCTCCTCGGACATGAATCCGGAGGGCGGACCGCCACCCTCCTGTCCGGGATTCGTGTTGAAGCTGACGTAGATGGGCGAGAGGGACACTGAGCCACCAGCACCCGAGAGCGTCTCGAATGTGAAGTAGCTCACCACCTCGCCGTCGTACCACCCCTCGGTGAGGCCAGCGTCGGCGTCGCCGTGGCGTATCGACGCCGTCGAGCCGTCCGGCACGATGGGGCAGTTCTTGACGGTGTCCGTGGTCTCGACATCGTACTCGGCATCCATCAGCGCACCGACACTCGTGATAGTGTTGGCCTCGTACTCGTCGGGCACCGTGACCTTGTTGACCCGCCAGAAGTCGTTGTAGCCCTCGTCGCCAGGGACGGTGCCGACGATATTGAGCTGGCCCTCGACGGGGTCGCCGTTCTCTGCCCGGACGTGAAGCGTCCCGGCGGCCTCGCTGAAGCGGTCGATAGAGGCCCTGGAGGCGTCTGCGGGATCGGTCGCCTCCATTCCGTCGTCCATGTTCTCCTCGCCGTCCGTGTCGTCGCCGCCGCCGCCGGTGCCGTCGCTGCCGTCACCGTCGCTCGAACAACCGGCGAGCGCGACCGCTGTCGTCCCGCCTGCTACCTGCAAGAACCTGCGTCGCGTCGTGTCGTTGTCGGACATACCGGTTTGTCGGTCACCGGAGACGGGGAAATAGATTTTTCAAGGTTCAGACAAACTCTCTCCGGAATCTGAACGGCTGATGGACGAGCCGGAGAACATCCGGAACATTGCCATCGCCGCCCACGTGGATCACGGGAAGTGTGTCAGCGGTGACGCCCGCGTTTCGCTCGCGGATGGCCCTCCCCTCCCGGCCAGGGAACTGTTCGAAGACGTCCGGGAGACTGGCGAACCGAGACCGGACGAGGACGAGGCGTACGAACCATCCGAACCGCTGGGAGTGGCGTCGTTCGACCGGACAGAAGACGAGATGGTCGCCGCGGATATCGAGTATGCCTGCCGGCGCGAGGCCGACGACCCGCTGGTGGCCCTCCGGACCTCGAACGGACACGTCATGGAGACGACACCGGAACATCGCTATCTCGTGCTCACGGAGCGGGGTGTGATGGAGTTCGAGCGCGCCGACGGCATAGAGGAGGGTGACGTCGTGGTCGGGGCCCGGAAGACGCCCGCACGCTCGTCCGGGAGCGCGAAGACAGGGCTCCTCCGGGAACTCGCGACGGATTACGGTTTCTACGTCGACGTGACCGGTACGTTCGCGGAGCGGATCGACGCACACGACCGGGACGCGCTGTACGAGGCCACAGATTCGGAACTGAAGCGGGACTCGTTCGACCACGCCATCTGGCGGGGACAGTTCAGACTGCGAGACATCGTCAGCGTCTGTGAGAGTTTCGACATCCCACTCGCGGACCTCTACGAGAGCGTCGAGTCGCTCAACTACCGGGGCAGCGACCGGCGGGGCGAACACTCCTCGCTCGCCGTCGACCTTCCGGATGACCTCGAACCGCTGTTCTATCTCGCCGGCGCGTTCTTCGGGGACGGTGACGTTCAGGGTTCGATCACGAACGACGACCCGGAGATGAAGGCACTGATCGAGGAGTCCGCGGACGCACTCGGCCTGGAGACTATCGTCCGGGAGTTCGACGAGCGTGGCGACCGCATCGAGGTCGGCGGGAAGACACTCACCCGCCTCCTGCAGGCCGCCTTCGAATACCCGGCCGAGGAAAAGTCGGCGTCGATCCGCGTCCCGGAGTTCGTCTTCGAGGCCGACCGCGCACATGCCGCCGCGTTCGTCCGCGGATACATGGACGCCGACGGAACCGTCGAAGAGAACCGCTCGGCCGTGTCTGTCTACTCTGCGAGTCCCGGGATGCTCGAGGACCTGCAACTCCTCCTCTATCAGTTCGACGTGGCGTCGAAACTCAACCGCTCGAACACGACACTGTACGTTTCGGGGCAACTCTCCCTGGCGAACTTCGCGGAGATCGGGTTCGGACTGTCGCGGAAACAGGAACGGTTCGAGACGCTTCTCGACGCCGCGTCTGCGGCCGACGTCGACCGCGTGCCGATATCGGGGGAGACACTCCGGGAGGTTCGCGAGGACGTCGGCGCCACGCAAACGGATATCTTCGAGTCCTACGACAGTTACGAGACCGACCACGTGGGGCTGACCAAACAGTCCGTGGGACGCGTGGCCGACCGCTTCGCACAACTCGACGAAGACCCGACGGACGTGCGCATTGAGCGCCTCCAGAGGCTCGCGAGGGCCGACACCTCTTTCGTC
>PXSU01000109.1 GCA_003022745.1 Halobacteriales archaeon SW_9_67_25 | reverse complement strand
GAGGAGTTCCTGCGTCGCGACCTGCTCGCTCCCGAGGTTGCCCGGCGCACCGAGCGGTTGTACGCCGAGGGTGAGACGACGGAGGCCCTCGAAGTCATCATCGCAGAGCGGCGCCGGCAAGACGCGGGTATCGGCCACCGCTTCTCCGGGTGAGTACGAGTCGCCAGGATTGCTGTGATTGCTGGGACTACTCGACTGTGACGGCGTTGACCTGGCCGTCCTGTCCGGGCCGGGAGGTGACCCGTGCGCGGCCCTCGCTGGTCTCGATGACCGCGCCCTTGGTGATGATGTTCCGCCGGGCGTAGTTGGGGTTTGAGGGGTTCTCCGCGACGTTCTCGATGGTGGCAGCGACGACATCGTCGCCGACCGCGACGCTTGCCGTCCCAGTCTCGATGGCCCGCACTTTCGTGGTGTTGCCGCGGGCGTCGACCGTCTTCAACCGACCGTCGCCGACCTGCGTCTCGGTCGGCTCCGACCCGAGCTGGTGTTTCTTCTTGTCGCTGGCCGGTCGCCGCCGGCCGCCGGTACGCTTCCGTGTCGCGGGTCCCTGGTACTTCATACGAGTCCGAAGACGGAGCGCGCACTTGAACCTCTCGAAGCCCGGTGCTGGCCCTCGACAGATTTACGGCCCGGGAACACGCGTTTCGCTGACGATGAGTCTCCGCCAGGCAGTGGCCGCGCCGTTCCGCCAGCGCGGCGTCGACCGCATGAGCGAAAGCGAGTTCGTCGTCGCGCTGTCCCTGGACCGGGACTGGTTCTCGCCCGACCAGGCGACGCGTCTCGTCGACGTCGCGACCGGCGAGGGGTTGCTCGACCGGGCCGAGGACGACGTCGTCGCCGCGTTCGACCCCGCGGGCGTCGACATTCCCGACGGCTTCGCGCCCGCGGAGTCGGTGCTCCACCGGCGGTCGACCTTCGAGCGCGCGCTCGACGCGCTCGTCGAGGCCGGCGTCGACAAGCAGGAAGCCGTCGCCGCCATCAACCGCCTGCAGGCCGACCTGGACCTCGCGGTCGAGGCAGCGGCCCTCCTGTATGCCCGCCGCCAAGGTGTCGAGGTGGCCGACCTCGCGGACCGCGCCCGGGAGGAGGTCTGAATGGTCGAGGACCGCGTCACGGAACCGCGACGCGTCGCGGAGCTGCTTGCCTCCGAGTTTACCGGACTGGCGACCGGCCCGCTGGCCGACCTGACCGTGGTCGAAGCCAGGCCGGACGTATCGCCCACGCCCGAGGGGTCACGGGCCTACGCTCTCGAGTACCGGGGGCGCCGTCTGGGGGCCGTCTCGCTGTACCCCGAATTTGTGACGGTCAGGCTGTCGGTAGAGGCGGCTGCGCTGCCAGAGACCACACCGCTGCCGGCCGAGCCGACCGGGGACGGAGTCCGGGTCCGGGTCGAGGACGGCGTCGCGGTCAAGCGGGCCGTCGACGTCGTTCGGAGCGTCTTGGCGGAGTGATCACTCGGTGTCCCCGACGGGTGCGCCGGCCGCGTTCTTCCGGACGCTCTCTATGCCCTGCTTGCACTTCTGTTTCGAGGCGTAGCCCTGGCCGCCGTCGGCGATGATGTTGCCGTTGTCGTGGACGAGTCGCCACCGGTGTTGCCCGGCGCTGTCCTCGTACACCTCGAAGGTGGCCTTGCTCGCCCGGGCGTCGGTCTCGACGTCCTCCGCGTCGCCCTCCCACTCCATCTCGATCTCGAACGCGAGGGTCTCCTCCTCCTCCTCGAGTTCGACTTCCAGTTCGGGTTCGTCGGGTGCCTCGACGGTGACTGACTGGTCCTCGTCGATGGGGACGCGCTTGCCTCGTCCGAGCGCGTCCGCGACGCGGCGCAGATACGACGCGATCGCTCGCCTGCTCCGGGTACGCCTTGACTCGTGGACGGTTTCGTCCGACATGCACGTGGGAGATGTGACCGCGACCTATTAGTATTGAGGTGTGTTCCCTGAACGGGGGGATTAGGACAGCGACGCCTGCTGGAGCAGGAACTCCCGCAGGTCTCCGGCCAGCGTCTCGCGGTCGACGGCGGCGTCAGCCTCCGGGACGCGGCCGTGGCGGCCGTCGAGGACCTGCACGGCGACCATTCCGGCCGTGGCCGCGCCGCGGACGTCCGCCTCCGGGTGATCACCGACGAGGACCGTCTCCCGGGGCCCGACCCCGAGTGCGTCGAGAATCTCCTCGAAGGCCCGCGGGTCGGGCTTGCCGGCCGGCAGCGCGCCCGTGACGACGACGGCATCGAAGCTGTCTGTCCAGCCCAGCGTCTTCAGTTTTCCCCACTGGGCGCGGGTAGGGCCGTCGGTCAGGAGGCCGACCCCGTACGACTCGCGGAGGTCGCCCAGCAGCGACTCGACGCCCGCGACCGGGACCAGGGTATCCTCGACGACCCGGCGGTATGCACTCGCGAGTTCTACCGGATCGCTCTCCTCGATGAGTGCGTCGAAAATGGGGGCCCGCGTCTCGCTAGCGAGGTCAGCGCCGTGGGCCTCGAGGTACTCCTGGCGGTCGATAGAGCGGGTGCCGGCCGCGTCGGTCGCCTCGTCGAGGAGGGTTTGCCTGTCGCGCTCGGGCACCGCGAGCGTGTAGTCCAGGTCGAACACGACCGCCCGGATCGCCATACCGCTGATTGGACGGCCCCGGGTATCAGTCCACCGCCCGGCGGGAACGTGTCGCTTAAACCGGCCAGCGGCGTACCTTGACCCGATGAGCAGGTCAGGGGAGTTCTGCCCGCGCTGTGGGGACCCCATCGAGCGCCCGGGGTCGCTGCCGGCGCCCGGGGGACCCGACAGCGGGCTCTGTAACGAGTGCTACCTCGCGGCCTACGACCTCGTGGACGCGCCCGACCGCGTCGAGGTGCGTGTCTGTCGCCAGTGCGGTGCGATCCAGCGGGGCAACCGGTGGGCCGACGTCGGCGCCGAGGACTACACCGACGTCGCCATCGAGGAGACCACGGCGGCGCTGGGCGTCCACGTCGACGCGGCGAGTGTCTCCTGGCATGTCAAACCGGAACAGGTCGACGAGACCACCGTCCGGATGCACTGTACCTTCTCGGGAGTGTTGCGGGGCACGCCGGTCACCGAGGAGGCGACCGTCCCGGTGAAGATCGGCCGCGGGACCTGTGATCGGTGTGGGCGCATCGCGGGGGGCGCCTACGCCAGCGTCGTCCAGGTGCGCGGCCGTGACCGCCGGCCCGCCGACGCGGAGCGGTCACGCGCCGAGGCCATCGCACGGGAGGTTGTCGCGGACCTGGAGGCGGACGGCGACCGCGACGCCTTCGTCTCGGAGGTCTCCGACCGCCCGGAGGGGCTCGACCTCAAACTCTCGACGACCAAACTCGGGGACCAGGTAGCCCGACAGATCGCGACCGAACTCGGGGGCACGGTCTCGGAGTCGGAGACGCTCGTCACCGAGGACGGCGACGGCAACGAGGTCTACCGCGTGACCTACGCCGTCCGCCTGCCGCCGTACCGGCCGGGCGAGGTCATCGACCCCGGGGACGGCGACGGGCCGGTGCTCGTCCGGAGCCTCAGTGGCAGCCTCACGGGAACGCGGGTACGCTCGGGCGAGCCCTACCGGGCCCCACTCGGCGAGGACGCACCCGAGGCGGACAGCCTGGGCTTCTACGGGGACGCACGGCAGACGACCCTCGTCGCCGTCGAGGACGACCACGCTGTCCAGGTGCTCGACCCGGAGACCTACGAGGCACGGACGGTCGCCCGGCCCGCGTACCTCGACCCCGACGCTGCCGAAGTACCGGTCCTGAAGAGCCGTGCGGGTCTGTACGTCCTCCCCGAGGAGGGGCCCGGATGACCGGCCGGGAGCGACTCGCGGCCGTCGTCGAGAAACCCCGCGCCCAGGCGGCCATCGGCTCGTTGCGCGCGGAGGGTGTCTACGACGACGACCGCTCCGTCTACGAGTGCGGTGAGGGTGCCGTCGCCATCCCCGTGACCGACCACCCGGTAGAGACGGCGGTCAGGGAGGTGGTCCGCCAGGAGGGTAATAACCGACAGTACGAGCCCAAAGGCCTAATTGTCCGCCCGCGTAGGTCGGGATATGGATCGACAGCAGATCATCGCGATCGTCTTCGTCCTGCTGATGATCGGGTCGTCGATCGCCTACGGCGCCGCCACGCTCATCTAGAGGCCCGCGACGTCCTCGCCGGTCACCTCGCGGTCGTCGGGGAGGCGGTCGATACACTCGAAACACAGGAAATGCTCCGTACCGTCGGCCAGTTCGAGGTCGATTCCCCCCGTCGTCTCCTTCTCTAGCGTCCAGAGGTTGGCGATGCCGCCGGCAATCGACACCGGCGTCCCGCAGCCGTCACAGGGCTGGCGCGCCATACCCGGCCTGGGGACCCGACCGGCAAAGCACTTTCCGTGGGTGCGTGCGCCCGGGCCGGTCAGGAGCCCCGAACCTTTTGCCGGGGAACACGTAGAACAGCCATCAGATGGACGCCGTCGTCGACATCCCGCCAAGCAAAACCGTCGTTGTCAACGGGAGCGGGTCGAAGTACCACCGCCAGAGTCACCTCCCCTGGCGTGACGCCGGCTGTCCGACCGAACTCGGTGAGACCGAGGAACTCCCGCTGCTACAGGCCGAAGCCCGGGGGTACGAGCCGTGCTGTCGGGCCGACTGCTTCGGCGTCACCGACCGGTGACGCGCCGGTTCCGCCCGTGTCGGGTCCTCGACCTCCCACAGCGATAAGTCGCCGGCGCCCTTAGAAACGGTATGCGTGTGCTGGTCACCGGTGCGACCGGATTCGTCGGCTCCCGCCTGGTTCCCGTCTTGCTGGCCGCCGGTCACGACGTCCGGGCGCTCGTCCGCGATCCCGACAGCTACGACCCACCCGAGGGTGTCGAGGCCTTCAGCGGCGACCTCCTCGAGCCGGGGAGCTTCGACGCCTCCCTTGGGGGCGCTGACGCCGCGTACTACCTCGTGCACTCGATGCAGGCCGGTGCGGACTTCGAGGAGCGCGACCGCCGGGCCGCGCGCAACTTCCAGGTCGCGGCCGACGGCGCGGGACTCGACCGCGTCGTCTATCTCGGCGGCCTCGGCGAGGAGGGCGAGGACCTCTCGGCACACCTCCAGTCCCGGCGAGAAGTCGAGGACGTGCTCGGGCAGGCCGACTACGACCTCACTACGCTTCGGGCAGCCATCATCGTCGGGGATGGTAGCGCCAGCTTCGCGATGGTCCGCCAGCTCGCCTCGCGACTGCCGGTGATGGTGACCCCGAAGTGGGTCCAAAACGAGTGTCAGCCAATCGCCATCGACGACGTGCTCGCGTACCTGTGTGGCGTCCTCGACCACCCCGAGACGGCGGGCGACACCCACGAGATCGGCGGCCCGGACGTGTTGACCTACGCCGACCTGATGCGGCGAACCGCCGTCCTGATGGGGCGTCGACGTCCCGTCGTTCTCCCGGTGCCGGTCCTGACCCCGCGGCTCTCGAGTTACTGGGTCGGGCTGATGACCGACGTCGACTGGCGGGTGGCCCGGCCGCTCATCGACGGCCTCCGGAACGCCGTCGTCGTCGGGGACGACAGCGTCCGCGAGTACCTGCCCTTCGAGCGGATCTCCTTCGACGACGCCGTCGGGCGAGCGATGGCCGAGCGCCGCGGGAGCACCCAGCGCGACCCGCCCCGAATCGTCGCCCGGGCACGAGGTGAGGGGTGATGGCCCGCCCAGAGTACGGGGAGACCTGGGTCTACGAGAGTATCGTGGGCGCGCTCCCCGGGATTGCCATCGGACCCCGGAGTGCGCTCGTGCTACAGTTCGCGGGCTTCGAGGTAGCCATCCTCGGGCTGGCGTGGGTGTACGCGCTGCCGCAGGCCGCCATCGCCGGGACGGTCGCCGTCGCCGTCGCAACCGTGGGGAGCGCGGAGATGTTGCGCATCGCCCGGCTCGCGCGGGGCGAGGACGTCCCCGACGCCTACCGCCGGCTGCTCTTCTCTTCGAGCATCGAGGTCGTGCTCGCGGTGCTTGCGTTCGTCGCGCTCGTGACCCACCTGTTCGTCTGGGACGCCCGGGTCGCCAGCCCCACCCTGGTCGAGTCGCTGTTCGGGCCGGACCCGCCAGTCCTCGTCGTCTACCTCACGCTGCTCGTGCTCTGGGACGTCTGCTACCGCATCGGTACGGGCTGGTGGGCGAGCGTGGCCGCGCTGTGGCGCTCTGCCCGCTTCCGGTTCGACGCGGACACCCGACGGAGGCTCCGCCGGGTCGACCTCGAAACCGCTGGCTTCGGGCTCGTCCAGCTAGCCTTCGTCCCGTTCCTGCTGGGACAGCGGGTGCTGCTGGTGGCCGTCGTCGGACACGTCGTCGCGGTGACAGCCGTCACCGGGCTCTCTGTCGTACTGCTACAGAATCAGTCCGACTGAATCTCCCTGAACTGGTCGAGAAGCTCGTCCGTGGACTCGGCGGACTCGAACTCGACGCTGCCACGGTACTCCGTGCGCTCGTCGTCGAAGCTCGCGTCGACCGAGCTGTTCTTGCGTTCACGGCGTTCGTGCTCCTCTTCGTCGTATGCACCCATCGACATTGTTTACCACACCCACAGTTTGGGGCTGCTCCCTATCAATGTAACGGTTACTCTGGTCCCCCAGAGGACGAGTTATCACTCGGACAACTGGAGTGTGCCGGTCTGCTCCCAGGTTCGCTCGTCGACGACGGCGACCGACTCGCCGGCGAAGACGTAGAGGTGGTCGTCGACGTATCGTGCACGCGTCGCGGGGTCGTCGGTTTCGACGGTCGTCTCCACTTTGAGGGTCCCCCCGGTGTAGTCCATCACGACGCTCGAAGTCCCCGCCGGCAGGACGAACACCCCGTGTTTGCGGTCCATCAGGAAGGCGTGGTGGGTCCCGGCGACGGCCGAGAACTGCCGGTCGAGAACCCGGGAGTCCGCTATCGTCGGGTTCGCGGGGTCGCTCACGTCGAACAGCACGGTCTTTACCTTGCCGTTCTCCTCGCCGACACCGAGAACGTGGTCGTCGTCGACGGGATGGAGGTACGTCGAGAAGCCCGGGAGTTCGAGTTCGCCCACTTCCTCGGGGTCCGACGGGTCCGAGAGGTCGACCACGTGGAACGGGTCGATCCGGCGGAACGTGACCACGTAAGCAGTGTCTCCGACGTACCGGACCGAGTAGACGCGCTCGGTGACGCCCATGCCCGTGACGTTACCCCGCCGGTCGAGTGTCTCGCTGTCGAGCGTGTAGAGGTCGTTCTCGCTGTCGGCCGACCCCAGTCCGGGAATCGTGGTGGCGATACGCAGCGTGCCCTCGTGTTCGTCCAGCGCGAACTGGTTCAGCGGCCGGCCGGGGACCGTCGCCGTCGCCTCGACCGACAGGTCGGCGTCGGCCGTTCCGACCCGGACGACCCCCGTCCGCGCGATGTTGCGCCTTCGCTCGCCGATGTACGCCGAGAGTCCCTCGTGGAACTCCTCGCGGACTGTCTCGCGTTCGTCGGCAGGCAGCGTGGCGACCCAGCCCTCGAACGCACGGCGGATCTCGCGTTCCTTCGAGGCGGGAGTGATGTCGTAGGACTGGATCTCGGCGATGCGGTCGGCCAGGTGGTCGGGCGTCCGGTCGAACTCCTCGGCGAGGAACTGGGCGGTGACCGCCGCGCGGTTCGGCGGGGTCGTGTACGTGACGTAGAGGGCGTCCCCCGAGACGTAGACCACGGAGTTACGCGCAGTGCCGACGAAACTCACCGAATCGCTGATCTCGCCGCTCTCGGCGTCGACGGCCAGCGCCGAATAGGTCGCGTCGACCGGAATCTGCGTCCCGGGGCGGTAGACGTCCTCGCAGACGACAGTGTGGTCGCCAAGCGGTTCGACCGGACAGGCCCCCGGCCCGGCCGCCGTCTCCGTGACGATGTACAGCGTCCCGTTTTGCTCGCGGGCGGTCACGAGCGACCCGTTGAGCGGCGCAGACCACGCCCGCGTCGGGTCGCCGGGGTCGCTGACGTCGTAGCCGGCAACGCGGTCACCTTCGAGAACGACCAGCGTCTCCCCGGCCCGCAGGAGTTTCCCCGTCGTGTCGATGTCCGCGACGACAGTCGGTGTGGCTGGGTCACTCGCGTCGATGACGTGCGTCTCCGCGTCGGCCCGTTCGAGTACCCGGCGGGCGTCCTCGGCGGTCACCCCATCCCGGACGGGTCGGGGCTCCCTGATGCGGTCGTGTGGGGCGTAGTAGAAGTGCCGACCGTCGGTCTTGACGAGGTCGGGTTCGTCGACCGTGCCGACCTGGACGTTCGTGGTAGCGACCCGCGAGGGCACGGCCGCTCCGCCCCCGTCCCCACCGTCGCCGGCGGGTGCGTCCGCGGTCTCGGCTCTCGCCACGTCGGTCTCGACGGCCACGTCGTCCCTGGCCGCCTGGAATCTGGTGATGTGTCCGCGACTGTCGGCGAGGAGATTGCCGCGCCTGACGTACGAGGTGTACGCCGACGCGTTCTCGAACGTGTCGAGCGCCGATACCGACCCCGGATCGCCAGCCAGCGTCCCCTCGCCCTGTCGCGAACCGTCGGTGCTGTCGGGGCCGCCGGTTCTGTCAGTACTCGTGTCTGGCGTCTCGGCGGCTGGCGTGGCGACCGGGGCCGAACTGACCGCAGCCAGCACTGCACCGGCACCGATTGCGGACCCGAGCACCAGCGCGACAACCGCGACGGTGATTGCGTCTCGTGCCATACAACGGGATGTGTGCGAGGACCCCTTTTCAATGGCGTAAACTCAAATGGCCATTTGAGTAGTCCCTGGAGGACACGGAGGCGCGGACGCCAGACAATTATACGCCTGGCCCCGTAGTATGGATGTGGCAGGCCCGGTACGGTTTCGCAGAGCCCGCGAGTTCTGGGACGAAGCGCGCGTCGAACGCGACATCTACCAGCCCCTGGAGTCGCGGTTCGGTGCGTCGATGGGGCGGCCGTGGTTCGCGCCCCCCGAGGGCTACGAGGCCCGGCGCATAGAGATGGACAACGGCGACCTCGCGCTGTTCGCGTGGAGCCGTGGCGACGGCGACGCCTACTGGCTGGGCAACACCGAGACGCCCGAGGCGCTCTGGAAGACTGACAAGTACACCTTCGAGGAGGTCCCCTATCCCATCGCGCGGTGGGCCCAGCGGGAACTGCTGGCGACCCTGGAGGAATCCGACCCCTGGCTGGCAGCCTACGAGTACGTCTCGTGGTTTTTCCTCCCCGTCTTCTTCTCGAAGGACGGCCGCGAGACGACCCGGGCGTTCTTCCGGGACCACGCGGCGGGGTTCCCCGACACGGACCGGGACGAGGCGCTGGCCTTCTACGAGGAGGTGCTCGCGACCGGCACGCTCGACGAGTTCCGATACACGATGGCCTCGAAACTCGGGACCAGTCAGCAGGTCGACCTCGTGCGGATGCGCGCGACGATGGCCGAGTTCAACGCCGCGAAACTCCTGGCCGACGCGGGCTATGCGTTCACGCCGGAGGTGGCGATGGACTCGGGGCACGCGCTCGATTTCCGGGTGCACGACCCGGACGTGCTGGTCGAGGTGACCCGGCCGGAACCGCCGACCCGCCGGCGGGCGGGCACCCCCGCAGCCGCACTGCGGGAGACCGTCGACGGCAAGCGCGGCGGTCAGCTGTCGGCCCACGCGGAGGCCGTCATCTTCGTGGATTGCTCGTCGTTTCGCGACGACGAGTGGGCGGCCGTGGCCGCCGAAGAGCCCGACCCGAAACACGAACCGGCAGTCGTCTACTGGCTGCGTCCGGACGGGCGCACCGAGGGCTACACCCGCGGCGACGTTCCCCCGGCAGTCGATGGCCTCTTTCAGGGCCGGCGGTAGCCGCGCCCGCTGTCGACGACCTCCGGGGGCCGACCGTCCCTTCGGACGTCCAGGATTCGCGACCGGCCAGCAGCGAGACCCATCCCGAACCCGACGGCGTGGCCGACGAGGGCCGCCCGCGGCGAGGCAGTCGCAAGCGTCACGAGGATTGCTGTCCCGACAAAGAGGGCAAATTGCGCGCGCGGCGAGAGGTCGAGCCTGTCAAGGAGGCCTGTCGCGACTGGATTCCCGGTCAGGAGGTAGCCAAAGAAGCCGAAGATGGCACCGCTGGCGCCGACCACGCCCGATGGCGACCCGAGGAGCCCGCCCAGGAAGACCTGAGCGAGCCCAGCGAGGGCGCCCACGGTGAGAAAAAAGGCGTGAAATCGGAGGGTGGTCGTCCGCCGCGCGACGAGTGACCCCGCGAGTGCGAGGCCGAGGGCGTTCCCACGACGGTGGCGTCGAGGACGAACAGGACATACTGGAGGCCCCCGAGCAACCCAGTCACCTGCTGGAGGAGAAAGACCACGCCGATGGCGAGCAGCGTCTGGAGGGTCGGGCGGCCCTGGAGGCGCATACCGGGTGTGGGGGCTCCACGTACTAAACCTCCTGCGGCACGGCCGTCGGGGCGGACGCCCGGGGCATGCTTGCGGCCGACACGCCAGGTATATTCTCGTCGGTCCCATAGGAGTGTCATGAGCGATGAACCCGTCACGGCCGAGTTGCCCGAGAGCCCGTTCCACACCACGGGCACCGACCACATCACCATCTGGGGGAGCAACGCCGCCGATACTATCGCATTCTATCGGGACCTGCTGGGGATGCCCCTCGTGTTGCGCCAGCCCAACCTGGACGACCCGGACCAGACCCATCTCTTTTTCGACACCGGTGACGGGCGCATCCTCACCGTCTTCGTCAGCGACGACCGCCAGTCGGCCCGGGGCGTCCGGCCCGGCGTCGGCGGGGTTCACCACCTCTGTTTCAGTGTCGACCCCGACGAATACGAGGACGTGATGGCCGCTCTCGACGAGGCGGGGAAGGGCTACAACGTCTTCGACCGCGGTATCTTCCACTCGCTGTACACCCGGGACAACAACGGCCTCATCATCGAACTCTCGACGGACAAGTACGCGGTCCCGGACGACCGCCGCGGCGAGGTGCTGGCGACCGCCCAGCGCATCCGCGAGAGCGACGGTGCCGGGTACGCCAAGGACGAACACATGCAGGCTGCCCTCGAAGAACTGGGGCTGGACCCCGAACCGTACGACCTGCCCGACGCGACCAGTGGCACGGGCGGTGTCGAATAGGAGGCTCCCCGCCCGGCACCCTCTTGACGGGGGGTGCCATCAGTGGAGCCGATGCCAGACACCACACCGTTCGCTGTCGGGACCCCCGTACTCACCTTGCCCGGGGGCGACCAGGGCATCGAGGAACCGCTCGTGGGATGAGACCACCCGATACCGGGGGTTAGACCTGTTGTTCGGCAACCGCCTCGTCCGGGACAGTCCTCGCCGAGCATACCTCCGTCGACATCGTGACGGAGGCGGCACTCGCGCTCACGCTGGCTGTCGACGGCGAGCGAGTCGATGTTTATTTCGAATTCGAGGAGGACCTCGCGGACGACCGCCTGGGTCGACTGCTCGCGCTGATAGGGTCGTGCGTAACCATTTTCGGCAGCGTACCCGGCGGTAAAGAATTACGCACGACCCTATGAAAGGCATCCCGACCGACCGCTTCGCGGACCTCTATGGCAAGTCGGTTCTCCTGCGTGTCGAGGAGGGGTACCACGTCCCGGTCCTGCCGGACGAACCGCTGCGGGGAGACGCCACTGGCTACTACGGCATCGTTGCGGGTCTGGGAGTGAACCTCCTCTCCTCGGCGGCCTACCTCCGGCAGCGAGCGCGCGCCACCGTGCTCTGACAGCGGGGTCAGTCAGGTGACCTGCCAGCCGCCGTCGACGTAGAGCAACTCGCCGGTCACGTAGCTGGCGTCTTCGCTGGCAAGATAGAGATACGCACCCGCGAGGTCCTCGGGGTGGCCGGCACGACCCAGCGGGACCGGCTTGAGGAGTTCGTCGTTGGCCGCCTTCTCCGTGGCTTCCTCGGTCCAGCCCTCGACGAACTCCGTCGCGATCTGGCCGGGCGCGACCGCGTTCACCCGGATGTCGTGCTCCGCCAGCTCGAGGGCCGATCCCCGGGTCATCATCCTGACTGCGCCCTTCGTGGCGTCGTACTGGACCTGCCCGAACTGGGCGTAACTCGAACTGATGGAGGCAGTGTTGATGATACAGCCCGGTTCGCCCCGGTCGATCATATCGAGGGCGGCGACCTGTGTGCCGAAATACGTCCCCCGCGCGTTGACGGCATGAACCCGGTCGAACTCCTCGGGGGTGAGCCCGAGTACTGACCCGCCGATGTAGAGCCCGGCGTTGTTTATCATGACGTCGACCCCGCCGAACTCGCGGGCCCCCTCGACAAGCGCCTGTAGCTGGTCGCGGTCAGTGACGTCCGTCTCGACGTACGCGGCTGTGCCACCCGTCTCCTCGATGCGTTCGTGTGTGGGGACATCGCCGTCCTTGGGCTCGCTGTCGATATCGGCAACGATGACGGCCGCGCCGGCCTCCCCAAAGCGCGTCGCTACCTCGCGGCCGATACCCGACGCGGAGCCGGTTACGACCACCGTCTCGCCCTCGAAGTTCGGTTCGAGTCGTCCCATGGCCTCCGAGAGTCCCGCCGGGCCAATCAGCGTTGCCCTCACCGCCGGCGCAACGCCAGCACGTACCGGGTCAGCGACCGGTGGACGGGTCGGTCGAATGCGGCCTCGGTGGTCCAGCCGGCGTGGTGTGCGGCCTGTGCCCAGGGCCGGTCCCCGACTACCACACACCGCGGGGCGACGCGACGTGCCTCCTCGAGGGCCGCAAGCACCAGTTCGTCGAGTCGGCCCTCGACCTTGGACTGTCGGCCGTACGGAGCGTCGAAGACCACGGCGTCGACGGTCCCGTCCGCGAGGGGCAACGAGCGGGCGTCGCCGCGGGCGACGTGCCAGTCACCCGCGAGAAAGCCCGCGAGGTTCTCGCGGGTCCCGCGGACCATCTTCGCCTGTGAATCGATCCCGACGGCGCGCGCGCCGACCAGCCCCGCCTCGATGAGGATACCGCCCGTTCCGCACATCGGGTCCAGCACCGTCGCACCCGGACGGGCACCGGCGGCGTTGGCAAGCGCCCGCGCAAGTAGCGGGTCCATGCTGCCGGGCTGGAAGAAGGGACGGTCGGTCGGTTTCCGGGCGCCGTAGTCGCGGACGCTCTCGGCGACGAGCCACCCGAGCGCACAGGTCCCCTCGGCAAAGAGCGCACGGAGTTCGTGGTCCGGGTCCTCCAGGTCGACCTCGAACCCCCGTGCGACGAGAGCGTCCCCCAGTTCGCGTTCGGCACGCTGGGTGTCGACTCCCGTCCGCCCGCGGACGTCCACGGCACGGACCGCGACCGACCCCGACCTGTCGATCCCGGCTGCCTCGAGCAGTGACCGCGCGCTCTCGACGCCGCGCTCGGCCCGCCCCAGGAGTTCGCTCGCACAGCGCGTGTAGGCGAGGTGCGGCACCCGGTCGGTGACCGCGCGGGCCGTCGCCAGCCCCGGCGCGACCGACTCGACGTCCGAGGCCGCGCTCCCGGCCTCGAAGACCGCGAACTCGTCGTCCTGGCCACCCAGTTCGAGGACGTACACACGCCCGCTCACTGTGGCCGACCCATCAGCGTGTCGGTCCCCGGGTTGCTGTCGCGCTCGTGCCGGGCGAGAGTTTTTATATTCGCTGGATACGGCAATATTTAAGACCCAGTGATAACGTCCGTGACAGGTCAGGTAGGTGGTCGACGGGGGTGTGCCACGAACCTTTATATAGTTTAAATACGATACTTAAGACGAGACATGGTCGATCCAAAGGAGACAATCAACATCGAAAACGTCGTCGCGTCGACGGGAATCGGGCAGGAACTCGACCTCCAGAGCGTGGCGATGGACCTAGAAGGGGCCGACTACGACCCCGAACAGTTCCCCGGCCTCGTTTACAGGACACAGGACCCGAAATCGGCGGCACTCATCTTCCGGTCCGGCAAGATCGTCTGTACGGGTGCCAAGAGTACCGACGATGTCCACCAGAGTCTGCGCATCGTCTTCGACAAGTTGCGGGACCTGAACATCCAGGTCGACGACGAGCCCGAAATCATCGTCCAGAACATCGTCACGTCGGCCGACCTCGGACGGAACCTCAACCTCAACGCTATCGCAATCGGGCTGGGACTGGAGAACATCGAGTACGAGCCAGAGCAGTTCCCCGGACTCGTCTACCGGCTGGACGACCCCGACGTCGTGGCGCTCTTGTTCGGGTCGGGCAA